>JAQTVU010000218.1 GCA_028706695.1 Mycobacterium sp. | reverse complement strand
CATCAGCACGTACTTGATGGTGTTGGCGAAGATCCGCCGGCCCCCGGCCACCCCGGCGGCCAGCACCCCCAGGTCCTTTTCCAGCAGCACCACGTCGGCGGCGTCCTTGGCGACGTCGGTCGCGCTGTCGACGGAGATGCCGACGTCGGCGGAATGCAGGGCCAGCGCGTCGTTGACCCCGTCGCCCAGGAACCCCACCGAGCGCCCGGTGCGGCGCAGGGAGGTGATCAGCCGCTGCTTCTGCTCCGGGGAGATGCGGGCGAAGATGCTGTGCCGTCGCGCGGCCTCGGCGAATTCGTCGTCGCCCATCGGGTCGAGCCGGGCCCCGGTTACGGTGCCCTTGGACGCCAAACCCAGCTCGGCGCAAACCGTTTCGGCGACGCGTGGGTTGTCGCCGGTGGCGATCTTCAGTTCGATGCCCAGCGCCGCCAGCCGGGCCAGGGACTGACGGGCGGCGGTTTTCGGTTCGTCGGCGAAAACCAGGAAGCCGGCCAGCGTCAGGTCGCGTTCGTCGGCGGGGGTGATCGAGGTCAGCCCGGCGGCCGGGCGTGAGGCCACCGCCACCACGCGGCGCCCGGCGGCGAACAGGGCGGCGAGAGTCGCTTCGGTTTCTTCGGCGGCGGCCGGCGTCACCGTCGGGCATCGGGCCAGCACGTGCTCGGGCGCGCCCTTGACGACGAGCACCCGCCGGCCGTCGTCGTCGGCCAGCACCGAGGTCGCCCGCCGCTCGTGGTCGAACGGCAGTGTCGCGACCCGGCGCACGGCGCGGCCCAGCAGCTGCCGCGGGGACTTTGCCCGCGCGGCCTCCCACAGCGCGGCGTCGAGCGCATTGCCGCTCGCCCCACCGGATTCCGGATCCACGTCGGTGGCCAGCAGCCCGAGCCGCCGCACCGCCTCACTGTGCGCGCCGGCGGGATCAACCGTGTCGAGCAGGGTGATCCGGCCCTCGGTCAGGGTGCCGGTCTTGTCGGTGATCAGGATGTCGATGTCGCCGAGGTCCTCGATGCACACCAGGCGCTTGACCAGCACCTTGGCCCGGGCCAGCCGCCGCGAGCCGGTGGCCAGGCTGGTGCTGACCACCGCGGGCAGCAGCTGCGGCGTGATGCCCACGGCGATCGCCAGCGCGAACAGCACCGAGTCGACGACCCGCTCGTGCAGGAGCAGATTGCCGGCCAGGATCACGACCATCAACGCGATCGCGACCCGCAGCAGCAGCCAGGAGAACTGGCGCAATCCGACCTGGAACGCGGTCTCGGGTGGGCGCTCCTCCAATCCCGCCGCGATGCGGCCGAATTCGGCGCCGATCCCGGTCGCGTACACCACCCCGGTGGCCGCGCCGGCGCTGACGATGGTGCCCATGAAGGCCAGGTCGGACGATTCGGCGAGTTCGGCGCCGGCGGGCACCGGGCACGGCGCTTTCTCGGATCCGGTCGATTCCCCGGTCAGGATGCTCTCGTCGCATTCCAGGCCGCTGACCTCGATCAGGCGGACGTCGGCCGGCACCACCTCCCCCAGCGACAGCCGGATCACGTCGCCGGGGACGAGCGTGGTGACGCCCACGGTGACGAACGTCCCGTCGCGGCGCACCACCGCGTTGTGCCGGACGCCGCCGTGCAGCGCGGCCGCGGCCCGCTCGGCGCGGTATTCGTTGACAAAGCCCAAGCCGATGCTGGCCGCCAGGATGATCCCGATGATGGTTGCCTGCATGCTGTCGCCGAGGAAGTACGAGACGATCGCGGTGCCGGCCAGCAGAATGAGCACCGCGTTGCGTAGCTGACGGCCCAGCACGGCCAACGCGTTGACGTGATGGGTGCGCACCGCGTTGGGGCCGTAGCGCGCCAGCCGCGCGGCCGCCTCCGCGGCCGACAGCCCGGCCGCCGAGCTGTCCAGCCGGCGCAGCACGTCGGCGACCGGGGTCGCCGCGACCACCTCGGTGGTCAGCTCAGGGCCGGTCACGGCGCCGGGGTGACACGTCAGGCGACCGCCGACCAGCTTCACGCCGCCGCCGGCCAGGAACCCGCGACATCAGGTCCGTCTCGAAGGTGGTGGTGATCATGGCGCACGGCGACTGATGTTCAAGTGGAATTGACAACCTCCCGCATCGGCGGCGCGACCCGGCGTGGCTTCATCGGGTCCCGGCGCACCTGGAATGTTCGGCGCTGAAAGCGACGTGGGAGTGACGTGCCGCCGAACAAATGCTCCTCGGAACACGTCGTCTGCACGCCGCGTCAGTAGGTGGAGCTCTCGTCCTCGGCCGGCAACGTGCCGCTGTCCGCGACGATGACGCGGCGGCCGATCTCCACGGCGTGGTCGGCGAAACGCTCGTAGAAGCGGCCGAGCAGCGCCAATTCGACACCGACGGAGACGCTTTCCTTCCACTCCCGGCCCAGCAGCACGCCAAGCGGCCCCCGGTACAGCGCGTCCATCGCGTCGTCGCGTTCGTGCAGCCGCGCGGCCTGCTGCGAGTCATGAGCGATCAGCACCTGTCTGGCGTTGTCGCCCAACGTGTTCGCCACCGCGGCCATGTCGGCCACCGGCTGCTGCAGCGCCACCAGGGCAAACGCCTTCTTCTCGATCTGCTCCCGTATCGGATCGCCGTAACCTCCAGGTAACGTTGTCGCGCGAAACCGCGCGCCGAATTCAACGCCGTGGCAGCGCTTTCGGCTAGGGACGAAAGCCACCCGACACGAAGATGGGCCCGATCGACTGCGCGCACCGCCGCCGCCGGTTAGGCTTCGGGTGTCACCGTCCGAACGGCCGCGGTGAACCGCGGTGTGAGCAAGGATCGCGTACATGTCTCCGACGGCATCCGCATCGCGGTCACGGTGGACAACGTCGTGACCGGCACGGCCCACGGCACGTCGTTGGCCCACGCCGCGGCTGGTCACCCCGGACGCCGATCCCGCTGGCGGGACCTCGCTGGGGATGCTGTGCCGGATCGTCGCGGACACCGAACGGTGGGGCCGGGCGCGGCCCGCTCGGCGGCCCCGGCCAGCTCGCCGGGCGACGACGCGCTGCTGATGGGCCTGGCGGTGGCGGCCGCGGCCGCCACCGCCAGGCTCGGTCTTTCGCTGACCGGCGGCCCGATGCGCTGCTGGACGCCCTCGCGAGGCAGAGCAGCTGTGGCGTGCGACCGGGATCCGCGGCGGCTCCACCACAGTCGGCGCCACCTCGGGCCGGGTGATGGCCAGCGTGACCGGGACGCCGCGGCGGGCGGCGACGGTCTGGCCGCCGCGGTGGCAGCCAGGCGTCGGCGACGGCTCCCGAGCTGCGCGCCCGCGCGTCCGGGCTGGGGCAGCGCCGACCGATCCAAGGGCCGACCGATCCCAGGATGGACAGGTGATTGAGATGAATGGCGACACCCGAGTGACGCTCACCCCGAAGCGGCCGGCCTCCGAGCACTTCGACGGCGCCTGGTGGCCGCGGTCGCGGCACCTGGTCGAGGAGCTGCCCGGCCTGCTGGCGTCGGTGTCCGACCGGCTTGGACGCGTGGTGCTGGTGGGCTACCGCCGCAACGGCTGGGACGAGACGCCGCCGCTGGTCCAGATCGCCGGGCACACCGTCGAGCTGCTCGGCTTCACCTGCGACGAGCCGGCCAGCGTCATCCTGATCGGCGAGAACGGCCACCACCTCACCCTGCACGTCATCCGTCACGACGCCGGCGATGACGTCGCCCGGCACGCGCTGGAGGAGGCGCACAGCGACGACGTCCCGCACCCGCCCGCCCAGTCCACCGCGGCGCGGTCGCTGGCCGACATCGCCGACACGCTCGCCCGCCACGAGGGTGGCGGCGAGAGCCGGGCCGCCGAGATCAGGCGGTGGACCGAGGAGGCCGCGCGACAGTTCGCCCACGCGCCGTTGCAGACGTTCGTGCCGATCCTGGTCGAACACATCGTGCGCAACCGCATGCTGGAATCCCGCACGGGCCGGGCCGTCGAGTCCCGGTGATCCGCACGCTCGTCGACCCCGCTCCCGCGCTGCTCGACGCGGCTGTGGTGCGGCGCGTGGACAGTGACTCGGCGCGTGGGCTGACCGCGCGGCGGCCGACCGCGATGGGGCCCAACGACATCGACAGCGTGCCGCCCGTCCCGGCGTGGCGGAAGGTCGTCGCGCTGTTCCACGGCCCGTTGATCTACCTGCTGCTGGGCGCCCTGGTCGCCTCGGTCGCGATGTGGTCGCCGACGGGGCCGCCAGCTGGCCGGTCGACGCCGCAGTGATCGGCGTCATCATCCATCCCATCCTGGTGCTCAACGCCGCCCTGGGTGACGCGCATGAGGCGCGCGCCGAGCGCGGCTCGCGCGCTACCACAACCGGTCATCCTGCCGACGGCGGCCGCTGCATGACCGTGCCCAAAAGCTCCGACCCGAGCTGGATATCGTCGTAGTCCCGCCCGCCGCGGCGGCGGCCACCTGCCGACGCCGGCGCCCTGCCCGCCGGAGGCATCGCAATGGGCATCCGGGAGAAGTCCGCGGAGAGCGGGGAAACCGCGGACACGAGCCGAACCTGTGGCTCCGAGGCCGGCAGCAGCCCCACCACCGAGGGCGGTGTCATCAGCTTGCCCACCAGAACCGCCCCGCCCATCGACCCCGTTGGCGCCCAAGCCGATCCGGCGGCGCCGAGCGCGCCGGCCAATCGGGCCTCCACCGCCGCGAAGTCCGCCGCGCTCTGCGACAGCCCGGCGCCGATGTCGCCGCCTAACGACTGTAACCCTTGGGCCTGGCTCATCACCGCCAGCACGGCCAGCATGTTGACCGGAAATCCGCCCGCGGCGACGCCCTGGTTCAGCCAGGCGTTGGCCAGCTGGAACCAAGCACTGTCGACAAGGTCCCCGGCGGCGGCGGGTATCGACGTGAGCAGGCCGGAGGAGCTGGCGGACGGAGCCACAGCGGCCGGGCCCGCTAGGCCCGCCGGGTTGGCGATCGGCGGCGGTGACGAGAACTGCACCGGAATGACGGCGTTCGCCGAGGATGCGGCATATCGATACATCGCCGCTGAGTTGTTCGCCCACATGGCCTGGTATTCGGCCTCGGTTTCGGCGATCGTTGGGAGGTTGATCCCGAAGAAGTTGGTGGCCAGCAGAAACACCAGCCGTGTCCGATTGGCGAAGACCACGCACGGGTGCACAACCGCGAAGCGCGTCGACTCGAACGCCGCGACGACCGCGTGCACCGACGAGCCGACCTGCTGACACCGCGCGGCGATGACGTCCATCCAGTCCACGTAGGGCGCGGCGGCCCGCCCCATCGCCGTCGCGGCCGGACCTCGCCAGGTTTCGCCCAGCGACGTCAACACCGAGGTGTGGCCGCGCACCGACTCGTCCAGCTCGAGGCTCAGATGGTGCCACGCCGCGGCGGCGGCGAGCATCG
>JAQTVU010000217.1 GCA_028706695.1 Mycobacterium sp. | reverse complement strand
GGCGACGATGACGCCGAGCAGATCGATGGAGTGGCTGTAGGTGACGCGTTCGCCGGGCTGGTGCACCAACGGCAGCTTGGCCAGCTCGGCCAGCCAGGCGTCCGGGCCCCGATTGAACGGCAGCCGCAGGTAGGCCTTGGAAATCGGCCCGGCCACCGAGAAGCCGTAGGCCAGACCGCTGGTGTGGGTGAGCAGATCCTCGATCAGGATTGCGCGGCGCACCGGATGCGTGCTGTCCAGCGGGCCGCGCGGATCGTCGAGCACCCGCGCGTCGGCCAGTTCCGGCGCCCACCGCACGACCGGGTCCGTCAGCGCCAGTTTGCCCTCGTCGACCAGGCTCATCGCCGCCGCGACCGTGACCGGTTTACTCATCGAGGCGATGCGAAACAGGGTGTCCCGCTGCATCGGCAGCCCCGCGTCGACGTCGCGGTAGCCGATCTCGTTGACCTGCAGCAGCTCTCCGCGCTGCCAGACCATCGTCACCGCGCCGGCCAGCAGCCCGGCATCGCAGGCCTCGCGGACAGGGGCTTGATTGCCGCGGAGGTTCACGACCGCCGCCGCGCGCGGACGTACCAAAAAGACAACTCGACCCGGTTGCCGTCGTGCTCGCGGCGCATCGTGGCGGGTTCCAGCGATTCGATGTCCCAGCCCGCACCGCCGAGCGCGTCGCGCAGCGTCTGCTCGGAGACCACCGGCCGGGGCCAGTCGTCGGTGGGCGGGTTGGCATCGGAGAAGCAGCTCATCAGCAAGGTGGCGCCCGGTCTGGTCGCCCGGTGGACGGCGGCGGCGTAGCTGCGTTTGCCTTCGTCGTCCAAGCAGTGGAACATGCCGCTGTCGATGACGGTGTCGAAGGCGCGGGTGTAGCCCTCGAGCTTGGTGGCATCGGCCACCGCGAACCGCACCTGGACCCCGGCGTCGGCGGCGCGCCGCTCGGCGGTGGCCAGCGCGGTCGGCGAGATATCCAACCCGGTCACCCGGTAGCCGTTTTTCGCCAGGTAAACGGCGTTGTCCCCGAGGCCGCAGCCGATGTCGAGCACATCGCCGCGGATCCAGCCGCCGTCGTGCCAGGCGATGACATTGTCCTTGGGCGCCTTGGTGTCCCATGGGGGTGCGGCCATTGCCGGTAGTCCCTCGCCCGGGCTCTCGCCGCGGTAGAGCGCGTCGAAGTCCATGCGCTGCATTCCGGAGAATCCTGAAGATCCTGTCATCTTTGCCAGCCTAGGCCGAGCTTAGGCCGAGCTTAGGGCGAGGTGGCGAATGATCTTGTTTTCCAGCTCACCGAGGTGTCCACTGACGACGCCGTCCACCACCGCCCGCGCGATCGCCCCGTACCGAGCCGCCCGGCCCGAGCGCGGCCACCGTGTGCGGCATCTCAGCTCTCCGACATGTCGGCCCGGCCGCGGAGGGCGGCCGCCGGCAATGCTAGGCTGCCGGACGGTCGACATCCTTTAACGATCCGTCCGGTGAGGCGGAGAAGGAGGTCAAGTCACACATGGGTGCTGCCGACGACGCGGGCACCGGCCGCGAATTGATGTCGGCGGCCGACGTCGGGCGAACCATTTCCCGCATCGCCCACCAGATCATCGAGAAGACCGCCCTCGACGGAACCGACGCCCCGCGCGTCGTCTTGCTCGGCATCCCCACCCGCGGCGTCATCCTGGCCGAACGCCTGGCCGCCCTGATCGGCGAATACAGCGGGGTGGCGGTCGCGCACGGCGCCCTGGACATCACCCTCTACCGCGACGACCTGATGCAGAAGCCGCCGCGGCCGCTGGAGGCCACGTCGATCCCGCCCGGCGGCATCGACGATGCGCTGGTCGTCCTCGTCGACGACGTGCTGTACTCCGGGCGCTCGGTGCGTTCGGCCCTCGACGCGTTGCGCGACGTCGGCCGGCCGCGCGCGGTCCAGCTGGCCGTGCTGGTGGACCGCGGCCACCGCGAACTGCCCCTGCGCGCCGACTACGTGGGCAAGAACGTGCCGACGTCGCGCAGCGAGAGCGTGCGCGTGCTGCTCAGCGAGCACGACGACCGCGACGCCGTGGTGATCTCACGATGACGCGCCACCTGCTGGCCGCCGGGGACCTGGGCCGCGACGAGGCCATCGCCATCCTCGACGACGCCGACCGATTCGCGCAGGCCCTGGTGGGCCGCGAGGTCAAGAAGTTGCCGACGCTGCGCGGGCGCACCGTGATCACCATGTTCTACGAGAATTCCACCCGCACCCGGGTGTCGTTCGAGGTGGCCGGTAAGTGGATGAGCGCCGAGGTCATCAACCTCAGCGCGGCCGGATCGTCGGTGGGCAAGGGGGAGTCGTTGCGCGACACCGCGCTGACGCTGCGCGCCGCCGGCGCCGACGCGTTGATCGTCCGGCACCCGGCGGCCGGTGCCGCGCACCGGCTGGTCGACTGGACCGGCGCCGCGGGAACGGGCCCGTCGGTGATCAATGCCGGCGACGGCGCCCATGAGCATCCGACCCAGGCGCTGCTGGACGCGCTGACCATCCGGCAGCGGCTCGGCGGCATCGAGGGCCGGCGGGTGGTGATCGTCGGCGACATCCTGCACAGTCGCGTCGCCCGCTCCAACGTCATGCTGCTGGCGACGCTGGGCGCCGAGGTGGTGCTGGTGGCGCCGCCGACCCTGTTGCCGGTCGGGGTCGGCAGCTGGCCGGCCACCGTCTGCTACGACTTGGACGCCGAACTGCCCGCCGCCGACGCGGTGCTGATGCTGCGGGTCCAGGTCGAACGAATGACCGGTGGCTTCTTCCCGTCGGTGCGCGAGTACTCGGTGCGCTACGGCCTGTCGGACCGGCGCCAGGCGATGCTGCCCGGGCATGCCGTGGTGTTGCATCCCGGGCCGATGGTGCGTGGCATGGAGATCGCGTCGTCCGTGGCCGATTCGACGCAGTCGGCTGTGCTGCAACAGGTTTCCAACGGCGTGCACGTGCGGATGGCCGTGCTGTTCCATGTGCTGGTCGGCACCGGGTCGGCCGGGGAAGAGGGTGCGGCGTGAGCGTGCTGCTGCGCGGGGTGCGGCTGTACGGCGAGGGGGATCGGGTCGACGTGCTCGTCGACGACGGGCAGATCGCAGCGATCGGCGCCCAACAGGCTATCCCGGACAATGCCGACGTGGTCGACGCCACCGGCCAGGTGCTGCTGCCCGGGCTGGTCGACCTGCACACCCATCTGCGCGAGCCCGGCCGCGAATACGCTGAGGACATCGAAACCGGTTCAGCGGCAGCAGCTTTGGGCGGTTACACCGCCGTGTTCGCGATGGCCAATACCAATCCGGTCGCCGACAGCCCGGTGGTCACCGACCACGTCTGGCACCGCGGTCAGCAGGTCGGCCTGGTGGACGTGCACCCGGTGGGCGCCGTCACCGTCGGCCTGGCCGGGGTTCAGCTCACCGAGATGGGCATGATGGCGGCCGGCGCCGCGCAGGTGCGCATGTTCTCCGACGACGGCGTCTGCGTGCACGACCCGCTGGTGATGCGCCGCGCCCTCGAGTACGCCACCGGGCTGGGGGTGCTGATCGCCCAGCACGCCGAGGAGCCGCGGCTGACCGCCGGCGCCGTCGCGCACGAAGGACCCACCGCCGCCCGGCTCGGCCTGTCGGGGTGGCCGCGGGCCGCCGAGGAATCGATCGTCGCCCGCGACGCGTTGCTGGCCCGCGATGCCGGTGCGCGAGTGCACATTTGCCACGTTTCCACCGCGGGTACCGTCGAGATCCTGAAATGGGCTAAAGGCCAAGGGATTTCGATCACAGCTGAGGTCACCCCCCACCACCTGCTGCTTGACGACGGCAGGCTGGCCAGCTACGACGGGGTGAACCGGGTCAATCCGCCGCTGCGCGAAGCCGCCGATGCGATTGCGTTGCGTCAAGCGCTCGCCGATGGGGTAATAGAATGCGTGGCGACCGACCACGCCCCGCACGCCGAACACGAGAAATGCGTCGAATTCTCCGCCGCGCGCCCCGGCATGCTTGGACTGCAGACGGCGCTTTCGGTGGTGGCGCAGACGATGGTGGCACCGGGATTGTTGACGTGGCGCGACGTCGCCAGGGTGATGAGCGAAAATCCGGCGCGCATTGCGGGCCTGCCCGACCAGGGACGCCCGCTGCAGGTCGGGGAGCCGGGCAACCTGGTCGTGGTGGACCCGGACGCCACCTGGACGGTCGGCGGGCCTCACCTGGCCAGCCGGTCGGCCAACACACCGTATGAGTCGATGACCCTGCCCGCCACCGTGACGGCGACCCTGTTGCGCGGCAAGGTCACCGCTCGAGACGGGAAGAGCCCGGCATGAGCCGCGCCGGCGACGATGAGCTGGGCAGTGCGATCGGGGACCGCAGCGCGGAGCGGCGCGCATGAACTCCGGCACGCTGGTGTGGTCCCTGATCTTCGCGGCCGTGCTGGTGGTGGTGATCACGGTGGTGATCCAGTTGATGATGCGCGGCTGGCGCAACCGCGCGCAGCGGCAGGAACAGCTGATCGGCGGCCTGCCCGCCGTCCCCGACGAGGTCGGCGCCGCGGGCACCACGATGCGCGGCGTCTATGTCGGCTGCACGATATCCCCGGCGTGGAACGACCGCGTGACGGCGGGCGACCTGGGCTACCGCAGCAAGGCGGTGCTGACCCGCTACCCGAAGGGCATCTTGCTGGAACGCGTTCGAGCCAACCCGATTTGGATCCCGCGGGAGTCGATCACGGTCATCCGAACCGAGCATGGCATGGCCGGCAAGGTCGCCGGCCGCAACGGGATCCTGGCGATCCGCTGGCGGCTGCCCTCGGGCGTCGAGATCGACACCGGCTTCCAGGCAAACAACCGCGATGTGTACGACGACTGGCTGCCGGACGGGCCGGGCGGCCAAAAGGAGAAGCGGCGCTCGTGAACAAGGCCCTACTGGTTCTAGAAGACGGCCGCGTCTTCACGGGCACGCCGTTCGGCGCGATCGGCGAAACGCTCGGTGAGGCCGTGTTCAGCACCGCGATGTCGGGATATCAGGAGACGCTGACCGATCCCAGTTACCACCGGCAGATCGTGGTGGCCACCGCGCCGCAGATCGGCAACACCGGCTGGAACCGCGAGGACGCCGAGAGCCGTGGCGACAAGATCTGGGTTGCGGGTTACGCGGTGCGCGACCCGTCGCCGCGCGCCTCCAGCTGGCGGGCCACCGGCACGCTGCAGGACGAGCTGGCTCGTCAGCACATCGTCGGGATCGCCGGCATCGACACGCGGGCGGTCGTGCGACACCTGCGCAGCCGCGGCTCGATGAAAGCCGGGGTTTTCTCCGGCGATTCGCTGCCCGAAAACGCGGATATCGCGGGTATGGCGGATATCGAAGCGCTGCTCGAGCGGGTCCGGGGGCAGCGG
>JAQTVU010000216.1 GCA_028706695.1 Mycobacterium sp. | reverse complement strand
TCGCTGATGGCGATCTACGACACCATGCAATACGTGCGCGCCGACATCCAGACGGTCTGCCTGGGTCAGGCCGCCTCAGCCGCGGCGGTGCTGCTGGCCGCCGGGACACCCGGCAAGCGCATGGCACTGCCCAACGCCCGCGTGCTGATCCACCAGCCGTCGCTGCAGGGAGTGATCCAGGGCCAATTCTCGGATCTGGAGATCCAGGCCGCCGAGATCGAGCGGATGCGCACGCTGATGGAGACCACCCTGGCCCGTCATACCGGTAAGGACGCCGCGACGATCCGCAAGGACACCGACCGCGACAAGATCCTGACCGCCGAAGATGCCAAGGACTACGGGATCATCGACACCGTGCTGGAGTACCGGAAGCTCTCGGCGCAGACGGCCTGAGCCACCGGCGGACGTGCAGTCATTGCGAACTGTCGGCTGATTTTTCGCGCCGATTGCGCGCTCGGCACGCATTCGCGACGGCCGCGATGTCCGTCGGCCCGACCCGGCAGCAGCCGCCGACGATGCGGGCCCCGGCCGCGGCCCAGTCGCGCGCGAGTGCCGCGGAGAACCGCGACGGCCCGGTCCAGGTGCGCCCGCGGGTGTCCCAACGCTCACCGCTGTTCGGGTAGACGATCACCGGCTTGGCTACCCGCCGGGCCATGGCGATCGCAGGAAGCACGTCCTCGGGTGCACAGCAGTTGACGCCGACCGCGACGATCTCGGGCACCCCCGCGGCCACCGCGACCGCGTCGGCGAGCGGTTGCCCGGCCCGGGTCTGCGTCCCCTCGATGGTGTAGCTCAACCAGGCCGGTACGCCCACCGCGCGGACCAGGGCGACCAAGGCTTCGGCCTCGTCGACGTCGGGTACGGTCTCGAGGGCGAGCAGGTCCGCGCCGGCGGCGGCCAGGGTCTCCAGCCTGGGTCGGTGCCACCGCTTCAGCGCCGCCACGGACAATCCGTAGCGCCCGCGGTACTCCGACCCGTCGGCGAGCGCTGCGCCGTACGGCCCCACCGAGGCTGCGACGCGGCGGCCATCCGCCCCGGCCGCCTCGCGAGCGGTGGCGGCGAGTTCGACGCTGCGGCGCAGCAACCCGATGGCCTCGTCGCGGCTGAACCCCTGCGCTGCGAACCCGTCGAAAGACGCCTGGTAGCTGGCGGTCGTGGCGATGCTGGCGCCGGCGCGAAAGTATGCCCGGTGAACGGCGGCGATCTCTTGGGGAGCGGTCACCAGTAGCTTCGCAGACCACAACGGGTCGGAGAGGTCGTGGCCGCGTGCTTCGAGCTCGGTGGCCAGGCCGCCATCGCTCACCAGCACCGTTTCGCTGGGAACAGCCACTCCCACACGGCTACTGTAGTGTGGTGACCACCCGGTAGCGGGCGAGCCTGTTTGGGGCACCACCGCGACACGCCAAAGACATGTGATGGGCGTCTTTCGCGAGTGACGGGCAGCGTATGCCTATATGTTTCACTCGGGCGGACAGACAGGAATACCACTGACGCGATTCGGCGCTAATTGTCGCGTCGGGCCCGAGCAAGCGGGTAGCGTCGGAGCATACACGCGAAATGCAAGACGAATCGGCGAACAGGAAGTAGGCCCTTAGGACCATGGCGCGCATCGGAGACGGCGGCGACCTGTTGAAGTGCTCGTTTTGCGGGAAGAGCCAGAAACAGGTCAAGAAACTCATTGCTGGGCCTGGGGTCTACATCTGCGACGAGTGCATCGACCTGTGTAACGAGATCATCGAAGAGGAGTTGGCCGACGCCGACGACGTCAAGCTCGACGACTTGCCCAAGCCCGCCGAGATCCGGGAGTTCCTCGAGGGTTATGTCGTCGGACAGGACACCGCCAAGCGGACGCTGGCGGTCGCGGTCTACAACCACTACAAGCGGATTCAGGCCGGCGAGAAGGGCCGTGACTCCCGCTCCGAGCCGGTCGAGCTGACCAAGTCCAACATTTTGATGTTGGGGCCCACCGGTTGCGGCAAAACGTACTTGGCCCAGACGCTGGCAAAGATGCTCAACGTGCCGTTCGCCATCGCCGACGCCACCGCGCTGACCGAGGCCGGCTACGTCGGGGAGGACGTCGAAAACATTTTGCTCAAGCTCATCCAGGCCGCCGACTACGACGTCAAGCGCGCGGAAACCGGCATAATCTACATCGACGAGGTCGACAAGATCGCCCGCAAGAGTGAGAACCCGTCGATCACCCGGGACGTCTCCGGTGAAGGCGTCCAGCAGGCGTTGCTCAAGATCCTGGAGGGCACCCAGGCGTCGGTTCCTCCGCAAGGTGGCCGCAAGCACCCGCACCAAGAATTCATCCAGATCGACACCACCAACGTGCTGTTCATCGTCGCGGGTGCGTTTGCCGGGCTGGAAAAGATCATCTACGAGCGGGTCGGCAAGCGTGGTCTGGGCTTCGGCGCCGAGGTGCGCTCCAAGGCCGAGATCGACACCACCGATCATTTCGCCGAGGTCATGCCCGAGGACCTCATCAAGTATGGCTTGATCCCGGAATTCATCGGTCGGCTCCCGGTCGTGGCCTCGGTCACCAACCTGGACAGGGAGTCGCTGGTCAAGATCCTGTCCGAGCCCAAGAACGCCTTAGTCAAGCAATACGTCCGGCTCTTCGAGATGGACGGCGTGGAACTGGAGTTCACCGACGACGCGCTGGAAGCGATTGCCGACCAGGCGATCCACCGCGGCACCGGCGCCCGCGGCCTGCGCGCCATCATGGAGGAAGTTTTGCTGCCGGTGATGTACGACATCCCCAGCCGGGACGACGTCGCCAAGGTGGTCGTGACCAAGGAGACCGTGCAGGACAACGTGCTGCCGACGATCGTGCCGCGCAAGCCGTCGCGCAGCGAACGACGCGACAAGACCGCCTGATTCGGGCCGGGCGCGCCGGTGACGGTCATCGGCGACGCCGCATTGCCCTGCCCGGGTGCTGCCGCCGCGGCGAGGGGTATCTGGCCGGGACGTGTGCGATTTTCGGTGACCTACGTGACCAAAACTACAGTCTTGTATGGTCAGCGGTGCCATTCCCCGCGCTGGCACTGCTTTTGATGTCGGTAGAGCGGTAGGTTCGGCACCTAGGATGCTCATGCTCCTCTTAAATGCTCATGCTCCTCTTAAAGAAGTGCCATAATTGGTACCGCCACTGACATCTAAGAGTGTGGGCCGAGAAGTTGCTCCGACTGCGCGTAGCCTAGTGCTGCGGAGGGGTACCTGCCCGGTTGACAGGGAGGCGGGGACGTGGATTCCAACGGCGGCGGAGCCGGGTCAGATTCTCGGAACGGGGCGTCTGTCGCGGGCGCCGAACGTCGGCGCCTGGACCAGGTTGTCATTCGATTCGCCGGTGACTCCGGCGACGGGATGCAGTTGACCGGAGACCGGTTCACCTCCGAGGCGGCGATTTTCGGCAATGACCTGGCGACCCAACCGAATTACCCCGCAGAGATCCGGGCGCCCGCAGGCACTCTGCCCGGCGTGTCGTCATTCCAGATCCAGATCGCGGATTACGACATCCTGACGGCCGGCGACCGCCCCGACGTCCTGGTCGCGATGAACCCGGCGGCGCTCAAGGCCAACCTCGGTGATCTGCCGCGCGGCGGCATGGTGATCGCCAACTCCGACGAGTTCACCAAGCGCAACCTCACCAAAGTGGGTTACGTGACCAATCCGCTGGAGTCCGGTGAGCTGTCCGAATACGTGGTGCGCTCCGTCCCGATGACCACGCTGACCCTCGGGGCGGTCGAGGCGATCGGCGCACGGAAGAAGGACGGCCAGCGCGCCAAAAACATGTTCGCCCTTGGACTTTTGTCGTGGATGTACGGGCGGCCGATCCACGCCAGCGAGAAGTTCATCAGGGAGAAGTTCATCCGCAAGCCTGATGTCGCGGAGGCCAACGTCCTGGCACTCAAGGCGGGCTGGAACTACGGCGAGACGACCGAGGCTTTCGGCACCACCTACGACATCCCTCCGGCGACCCTGCCGGCCGGCGAGTACCGCCAGATCTCGGGCAACACCGCCCTGGCTTACGGAATCGTCGCGGCGGGCCAGCTGGCCGACATTCCCGTCGTGCTCGGCAGTTACCCGATCACGCCGGCGTCCGACATCTTGCACGAACTATCCAAACACAAGAACTTCAACGTCATCACCTTCCAGGCCGAAGACGAGATCGGCGGCATCTGCGCGGCGATCGGTGCCTCTTACGGCGGCGCCCTCGGCGTCACCAGCACCTCCGGGCCCGGCATTTCGCTGAAGTCCGAAGCGCTCGGCCTCGGCGTGATGACCGAACTGCCGCTGATCGTCATCGACGTGCAGCGCGGCGGTCCCTCGACCGGCCTACCCACGAAGACCGAGCAGGCCGACCTGCTGCAGGCCCTGTACGGCCGCAACGGCGAGTCGCCGGTGGCGGTGCTCGCACCCCGGTCGCCGTCCGATTGCTTCGAGACCGCGCTCGAGGCGGTGCGCATCGCGGTGTCGTACCACACCCCGGTGATCATCTTGTCCGACGGCGCGATCGCCAACGGCTCGGAGCCGTGGCGAATCCCGGACATCGAGAAGCTGCAACCCATCAGTCACGCTTACGCCAAGCCGGGCGAGACCTGCCGGCGGTACGCCCGCGATCCCGAAACCCTCGTCCGCCAGTTCGCCATCCCGGGCACCCCCGGCCTGGAACACCGCATCGGCGGACTGGAGGCGGCGAACGGCTCTGGGCACATCTCCTACGAGCCGGCCAACCATGACCTCATGGTTCGGCTGCGCCAGGCGAAAATCGACGGCATTTCGGTGCCGGACCTGGAGATCGACGACCCGACCGGTGACGCCGAACTACTGCTGATCGGATGGGGCAGTTCATACGGCCCCATCGGCGAGGCCTGCCGGCGCGCGCGCCGCAAAGGCGCCAAGGTCGCCCATGCCCATCTGCGCTACCTGAACCCGTTCCCGGCGAATCTCGGTGACGTCCTGCGACGCTACCCGCAGGTGGTGGCGCCGGAAATGAACCTAGGCCAGTTGGCGCTGGTACTTCGCGGCAAGTATCTCGTCGACGTGCAATCGGTCAGCAAGGTGCAGGGTGTCTCGTTCCTGGCCGACGAGATCGGACGCGTCATCCGCGCCGCGCTGGGCGGGACGTTGGCCGAAATCGAGCAAGACAAGACGATGGTCGCCAGACTGGCGGCAGCAATGGTCGGAGCGGGAGCTGACGCATGACCCGCGGCGACGATGCAGAGCGGGGCGATGAGGAGGAGCGGCGCTCGTGACATGCGCGGCGACGATGCAGAGCGGGGCGATGAGGAGGAGCGGCGCTCGTGATCAATGATCGGGCGGGCACAGAAATCGGGCTGACTGCGAAGCCGACCAAGAATTCGTGCGTG
>JAQTVU010000215.1:4097-5376 GCA_028706695.1 Mycobacterium sp. | reverse complement strand
CCCACTGTCTGATCGACATGTAGTTTATATATTGCGTTCGCCCGATGGAGATGGCGGCAGTGGGGATGATCCCGGTCTCGTGCGGTGCGCGATGGATGGTGTTGACGACCTGTTTGGAGAGATGGGGCGCCCACACCGGTGAGCCGGAGTATTTGTCGTTAGGTACGCCGTCGGCGATGTGGATACCCTGCGCCAGGTCATGATCTGCGCTGCGAAACAGCGCGTTGTACCGCCACTGCTGGCCACGAACACTGCAGTAGCCGAAGGTGTCGCCGAAGGCCATGAGCACCTGGTGGTTGACGGGATCACCGTTGTCCCAAGGGATCCCGAGGTCAGTCCCCGAGATGCTGAAGCGCTCAAGCGTTTTGTTGGGGCTGTTGGGGCCGGTCACGAAGTCCACCAGCGACGTCGGTGCTCCCGCGATCGAGGGGGGCTCGGGCGCAGCTTCGGGACGCGGAGCGGGCTGCGGGTGGGGCGGCGCCGCGTTCGGAGCCGGCTGTGTGGCATTCGGCGCCGGGGGATTGCCCGGAGCGGGCGGATTGGGCCCGGGCGGCACCACCCCGGCCTGAGGTTGAATCGGGGCGGCGTAACGCGTACCCGGTGTAGCGGGTTTGAGCAGCGAAGAGATCAGCGGGCCCAGCTTGGGCAGCGGCGCGTGGTCGTTGGTGTGAGCGGGTCTGCGCCCGGTCGGCGGCTGGACGACTGGCCCGGGCGCGGGCATCGTCGGGGGCGCGGTGGGCGGCGCGACATTTGCTTCCCCCGGGCCGCACGGCGTGGCACTGGCCATGGGCGCGGACCCTATCGCAACGGTCAGTCCGATAGCGGCCGCCGACGCCATCGATAGCGACACGCTTCGAAGATTCGCCGACATCTGACACCTTTCCGGGGGCATGGCCCGCATGACGGCCGAGTGGACAGGTGTGACCATAGTGATGATCGGGTCTGGTGTGATCACGGAGTTGCCGATAGGTATGCATCCGTGACCGTGTCGCAACCCGTCGGCCCGGGCTAGAGTGCCCACGTTCCCCACCGGCCTTGGCGCCGCCCGACGCCCCTCGACGGTTGCGCGGGGCACACCGCGGTCGTGGCGTGCGGGCCCAACGCGTGTCCGGCTGAACCGCCCCTACCGGCGGATACCGTGTTTTTCACTGGTCCCGGTTGCTGTCGCGGCGCCTTAAGGGCTTGCCCCGAAGTCGATTTGCTGATGGCCAACATGCTCGGGCCGGGTCCGCGGCACCCGGCCCGGAAAAACCCGCAACATTTGCAGTTCAGCGGCGTT
>JAQTVU010000215.1:0-4087 GCA_028706695.1 Mycobacterium sp. | reverse complement strand
GGCGTTGGTACGCCGTCGGCAACGATGTAGGAGTGCGTACGTTTGTTTGCCGTTCCCGAGGGCAATGCTTGAGGAAAGATGGGCGCGTCGGCCGGCATACGCGTTCGTCTAGGCCCCGTCGGTTCAGCCCGAGAGCCGACGGGGCCGCCTCCGTCAACGCCGGTCGGCCGGCCCCCGTGTCAAGGGAGACGAAGAAATGCCCTGTGGCGGCCATGAAAACTGCCCGCTGGTGGCCACGAGATCTGCCCGATCGTGGCCACCAGAGGCGCCTGGTGGTGGTTAGGCCAAGGCGTTCACCCCCTTGCCGGCCGTCGCTTGGGTAACACGCACGCTGTCCCCGCTGGTTTGGCAGATGTGGGCGTGATGCAGAAGGCGGTCGACGGTGGCGGTGGCCACGGCCAGCAGTCCGATGTCGTCAACACAGATCAGATTGGCGCGCAGGATGCGGCCGATGGCCTTGGTGACGGTGTCATCAGCGCGGTGTCGGCGCACCAGCGCCCCGAGAGCTTCGAGCTGCCTGGGCGAACAGGCTGCGCGCATCAATTCAGGTCGGGCGGTCCGCTGCCTGGCACCATCGGGACGGTTGGTCCGCCGCCGAAGCCGTCGCCGGCCAGGCTCGTCAATCCCGCCGCGCGCGGCGAATCGGCATTTGGTGCGGTGCCCGCGAACCCCAGCGGTCCCGCTGCCTGGCCCGACGCCATCGACGCGGCCGTCGGAACGGCGCCGTCACGCACCGCGGTGTCCGGTTCGGAGGCCAGGAATTCGTAGCGATAGCCGCGGTCCGTGCGTTGCGGCGCCGTCCGTCGACGGCGCCGCGCCTGCCGTTGCGCCGCCACCGGCGCCGCCGGTGCCGTCGCAGTCGTCGCCGCATCTGGGGCGGGCCGTTGGGTTTTACCGGCGGCGCGGGACTCGGACCCGGTCTGCAGCACGCCGGCGAGGTACGGAGAGATGACGGCCTGCGTCCCCATTGCCCCCTCGGGGCCCACGACCGTCGGCGGCTGCGGCGGGACGGCCGACGCGGTTGCGGTGGCTGGCGTGGCCGACGGCATCGCCGCCGGTGCGTGCAACGGCGCTGGACCCACCGCCGGCGCGGTGCTGACAGTCGGCATCGGCGGCGCGCTCGTGACCGGAATCGGCATCGCGGGAACCGGCAGCGAGGCAGTGGTGGGATCAGCGGCCAATCCCGCCAGCCCCGCCAAGCCGCCTGCCGCCGCGGCGGGCAACGCCAGCAAGGGGCTGACTAGGGCCAGCGTGTAGACGGGGTTGCTCAGAAAGAAACTCAGCAGTCCGGCGGAGTTGAACAACAGCAGGTTGATCAGCACGAGCGTTCGGTGAATGACGAACTGGAGCGCGAGCATCACGATCGTTTCGAACAGTTGCGCCGGATTGTGCGCATACATGGGTATCAGCGTTTCCGCGCGCGAAAGAAACATCGACAAACTCGGATGCATCGACCAACCTTGCGGCGAAAAGGGATTGAAGGGGAATAGGGCTTGCAGCCACTCCTGCAGGTTTTGCGGTAGCGCGGTGCCCATGATGTAGGGATTGCCACCTCTCATGCCAGGACCGGGGTTCATGGACATGTCCATTTTCATGACCTGCGGCGCCACCGCGGTGCGGGGCGACGCGGCAACCGCGGCGCTCGACACGGCCTGGTAGGTGCTCATGGTGGTGGCGGCCTGGACCCACATCCGTGCGTAATCGGCTTCGTTCGCGGCGATCGGGATGGTGTTGATGCCGAAAAAGTTGGTTGCCACCAACACCGCATGCATGGCGTGGTTGGCCGCCAATTCCGGCAACGTCGGCATCGCGGCCAGGGCAGTGGTGTACGCGGTCGCGGCGGCCGCTTGCTGGGCGGCCATCCCGGCACTGTCGGCGCTGGCCTGCAACAGCCAGGCCAGGTACGGCGTGTGCGCGGCAACGTATTGCGCGGCGCTCGGCCCCGACCACCTTCCGGCCTGAACCTCCTCGAGGATGGCGGTGAGCTCGCTCGCCGCCGAGCCGTACTCGGCGCTGAGCGAGTTCCAGGCGTCCGCCGCTGCCAGCAAGGGTCCCGGTCCGGGCCCGCCGGACAGCAGCGTTGAATGCACTTCCGGCGGGAATGCCATCCAGACAGGCGCCGTCATTGGCGCGTTCCCAGCTGCGAAAGACGGGGCGCGACAGGAGTTCCCGCCCACGCTGCGGTGTCAGGCCGCCACCCTACAGGTGCATCGCGCTGACGCGTCACCGCGTGCTCCTCTCGGCCGAAGCCCGCCCATCACCGCCAAAGCTGCGCACTCAACGCGAACGCGGCGCGGGGACCGACGCCTCGCCGGCATGATTTTACATCGTTATAGGTGCCGTTGAATCGCATGTGCGGATCTTATGCTATCCCGCTCCCGACTTTGCGGATCTATCACCTGCTATTTTCCGCATCCGCGCAGGAACGCGCCGGTACCGCCGCATGCCCGGGTGCGTGGGGCGTGCTCAGCCGATTTCGGCGGGCGGTCTCTCATGGCGCAGCTGCAGCTCGGCCCTTGTGCCGAAGTTATGGGTTCTGCGACTTGGGGATTTCCAACTGTTGCGTTGTGAGTGGTCGGTGGTTGTCGGCTGCGTCCGATTCGCCGTCTGCCGTCATACCCGGCAGCAGGCCGAACAGGTCAAGGCACGGTTGGCGGCATGGCTGGCACCGAGTGGTTTGGTCTTCACCGAGGACAAGACGCACGTCGTTCACCTCGAAGAAGGTTTCGATTTCCTCGGGTTCAACATCCGCCGATATCGGCGGGGGCGAAACCCCGCCAAGCTGCTGATCAAACCGAGCCAGGATGCGGTCAAGCGAGTTCGGAACAGGCTCGCCACGGAAATGCGCGCACTGCGCGGCTCCAACGCGGGGGCGGTCATCGCCCGGATCAACCCGATCATCCAGGGCTGGTCCGCCTACTATCGGGGCGCGGTGTCCAGCAAGGTGTTTAACGCGCTGGACAACTACATGTGGTGGCTCACCTACCGGTGGGCCACACACCCACCCCATGAAGTCGGCAAAGTGGATTACGTTCCGCTACTACGGCCGATTCAACAAGTTCAGGAACGACCGATGGGTGTTCGGCGACCCCGGCACATCCACTTGGTGAGGCCAACGACAAGACCGTCTACATGGTCAAATTCGCCTGGACCAACATCGTTCGGCATGTGCCGGTTGCGGGCGGGGCGTCCTCGGACGACCCCGACCTGACCGACTACTGGGCCAAACGGCGACGCAAGATCAAACCCGCACTGGACACTTTCAACCTGCGCCTGCTCACCGAGCAGGATGGGTGCTGTCCGCTGTGTGGGGACCATCTGCTCACCGCCGACCAGCTCGCACTACTGGCAAGGGCCGGCGCCGTGACCGGCCGCGACCCGGGTGGCCGAGAAGTCGTCTCCGCGCCGTTTGTCGTCGGTCTTACCGAACCGGGCGAAAACACCGCCTCAGCCCACCATGCGGACCCACAGCGAATTCATCGTTCGGACCGGCCAGACGCCAGCGCCGCGATAGCGGCCGCAACCGAGCAGACCGCCGCGGAGATGGCGCCGAACGCCCCCACGTAAAGCCCGTACCCCGCCGACACCGGCGGGTTGACGTTGAGTTGGTAATACCACACCGTCAGCGCCACGATCAGCAGCGAAAGCATCACCGCCACAATCGAAGCCAGCCGCACCGACAGTCCCCGGCCGACCATGGCCCCGGCCACCAGCAAGGTCGAGGACAGCAGCACGATGAGTTGTCCCGCACCGAACCCGGCAGGCAGTTCCAGGCTGCCGTGCGTGCCTCCGATCGCGTTGGCCCAGCCTCCCCCGTTGATCGTCGTCGTCAGCCATGGCAGCCAGGCGCTGGCCGACACCAGTGAGGCGAAGAAGGCCACCAGCCAACCAAGGCGCAGCCAGCGAATCATGGTGGCGAGGTTAGTGGCAGGCCAGAGCCGTCGGCGGCCCGGCATCGGCGCCCCGCGAGCACACCGGGTGGCGGGGCGCGTCAGCCCCGAACCGACGACGAGTTGACGACGACGCCCGTCGGATCGGTCACCGCGCCCAGCGCCCGTGCCGGGCCAAACGTCAGCGATCGACACGG
>JAQTVU010000214.1 GCA_028706695.1 Mycobacterium sp. | reverse complement strand
GGCGGGCCCGGGCAGCGCGACGACGCTGGCCCTGGGGGCGGCCGTTCCATGGCCGACCGGCGCCGGAACCACGTTCAGCAACAGCACGCACACGCTCGCTGTGGCCGCGCTGGCGGCACCGGCCACAGCCAGGCTGGCCTTGGCCGAGCGGCGCAGCGCCGCGGCGAACCGGCCCGGGTTCTCCACCAGGTGCAACGTGATCACGGCCAGCGCGGCCGACAGGCCGATCCCGGCCAGCCGGACCGGCAGGCTCGCGGGCTTGTCCAGCAGCGCCGGCAGCAACACCAGCACCGGCCAGTGCCACAGGTACCACGAGTAGGAAATCCGGCCGGTCGCGCGCATCGCCGGCCGGCACAGCAGCCGGCCGGGGCCGAGGCCGCCGGTGACGCAGCCGGCGCCGATGAGCAGCGCGGTGCTCAGCACGGGCAGCAGCGCGGCGGTGCCGGGATAGGGGGTGCGGGCGTTGAGCTGGGTACAGGTCAGCGCGATCAACGCCAGGGCCCCCCAGCCGGCGATCGAGGCGGTCCGCAGCGGCAGCCGGCGCCAGTGCGGGATCGTCAGGGCCACCAGGCCGCCGACGGCCAGCTCCCAGGCGCGGGTGGGCAGTGAGAAGAACGCCCACGACGGCGACGCGCGGGTCCACAGTATGGCCGCGGTCAGCGACGCGGCGCCGATCAGCCCGAGCGCCAGCGCGTACGGCGCCTGCTCCGGCGCCCCCGCGTCGCGGCAGCGCGGGAGGAGGCGCCGCACCAGCCATGCCGTGCCGATCATCAACACCGGCCACACCAGGTAGAACTGTTCCTCGACGCCCAGCGACCAGTAGTGCTGGAACGGCGACGGCAGGCCGGCGGCCAGGTAGTCGGTGCCCTGCGCGGCGAAGCGGTAGTTGCCGACGTACAGGGCGCCGGCGATGCCGTCCACCAAGACGCCGCGGGCCTGCAACGGCGGCAGCAGGATCGCCGCCCCGATCGCGGTGGCGGTGCCCACGGTCGCCGCGGCCGGCAACAGCCGGCGGGCGCGGGCGCCGTAGAAGCGGTCCAGCCGTACCGTGTCGGTCGTCGTGACCTCGCGCCACAGCAGCCCGGTGATCAGGAACCCGGAAATGACGAAGAAGACGTCCACGCCGACGTAGCCGCCGGTGATCCCCGGTATGCCGGCATGGAACACGACGACGGCCACGACCGCCACCGCGCGCAGGCCCTCGATGTCCGGGCGAAATCCGGCCTTGACCACATCTGCCCCGGCTACGACGCCATCCAGGCCAGCTCGCCGGGCAACCGCTGTTGCCGGTAGGACACGTTGTGGCCGCCCGTCGACCATCTCATGAACTCCACCCGAGAGGTGTCCGTCCCGACCGAGGCCCATCGGGACCCATCTAGCGCCATCGAGGACAGCATAGGCAGCAGTTCGTCGAGCACCGTCGCGCCCGAGTCCCCGCGCGTCCGCCGGTGCCAGTAGGTTGCCAGTAGGTGTTGCCACGCCCACCACGGCGAACGGCGGCCCGCCCTTCTTCGCCGACGGGGCCAGCGCCCTCGACGCCGGCCTCGAGCATCTGGCTGGCGTCGCCCTTCCTGCCGTGCAGGGCGATCACCAGACGCCGTGGCCCTATCTGGCCCGGCGACCAGGCGATCGCCCGGTTGTCCGAATGCCGCCGCGCGCGGTCGAGATCAAGCGGTCGCAATCCGGGAGCCGGTCGGCCGGCTCGGCACGGTGGTGTTGCCCGCCGTCGAGGGCTCGAACGGGCGGGGGCCTTCGGCTGCGGCGCCGCCCGCGGCCCGAGCGGGTCCAGCAGCGCGCTCAACGACCGCACACCGGCCGCGCCGGCGCCGGTCGGCGGCCGCGCCCGTCATCCGGTTATGGCCAGCAGAACCGCCCGCTCGAACGGCAGCCGGGCGAAAATCGGCCGCCACCGCCCGGTCACGTGCGATGCCGCCTCTTCTCTGGACACCACCCGCGGATCCGCGATGCCGAAGCTGGTCCCGTTGCGGCGCATCCGCCCGCCCCCGGCGGCGGTGAGGTTCTTCAGCCAGTCGCGGTCCGGGCCGTAGGTCAGCAGGATCGCCACCCCGGGTTTCCCGTCGACATCGGTGTAGAAGGCATTGACCGGCGTGCGATACGGCCGGCCCGAGCGGCGGCCGACGTGCTCGACGATAGCGAACGGCGGCAGCCGCCCGGCCCACATGCGCTGCACGGGGTTGGTGACGCGGCGGTTGAACCGGGCGAGTCGTTGCGGGAATTGCATGCCGCTATCAAACTCGTCCGCGCCCGTTGACGTCTAGCGTCACCGTTATGGCCGGCCTACTCGGACGAGAACGTCGCCCAGCGTGTTGGGGAGCCGATGCGCAGGAAGTAGCAGCTGGCCGCCCATGAGCGCGACCCATAGGCCGCCGCCGCCCGCTGCCCAAGCGCACCAACTGGCGGTCCGTGCGGACCTCGACGACCGCATTACCGGTCGGCCGCCCGCCAGGACTTGGTCGAAGCTCGGAAAGCCCGTGAACAAAACACCGATCGAGCTGCGCGGTGGCCGGCTCGGCACGCAACGGGCATGATGTAGCCGGTTCTGCTACACCCTGTAGTCGAACGGGTCGAAACGGGCTGGGACACTGGTGAGCATGCGCAGTTCGGAACGGTCCGCGGCGTCGACCGCGGCGTCCGCGCGTCTGTTCGAGGACGCGTGCAGGATCATCCCCGGCGGGGTGAACTCGCCGGTGCGGGCGTTCGCCGCGGTCGGCGGCACGCCGCGCTTCATCACCGAAGCCCGCGGCTGCCGGCTCACCGACGCCGACGGCAACCGCTACGTCGATCTGGTTTGCTCGTGGGGCCCGATGATCCTCGGCCACGCTCACCCGGCCGTCGTGGACGCCGTCACCAGTGCCGCTGCTTCCGGCCTCTCCTTCGGGGCGCCCACGCCGGCCGAATCAGAGCTGGCCGCCGAGATCATCGACCGGGTGGCGCCGGTTGAGCTGCTGCGCTTCGTGAATTCCGGCACCGAGGCCACCATGAGCGCGATCCGGCTGGCCCGCGGATTCACCGGCCGGGACAAGATCGTCAAGTTCTCCGGCTGCTACCACGGTCACGTCGACGCGCTGCTCGCCGCTGCTGGTTCGGGGATGGCGACGCTGGGCCTGCCGTCGACGCCCGGGGTCACCGGCGCGGCCGCGGCCGACACGATCGTGTTGCCGTACAACGATCCCGACGCCGTGCGGCAGACGTTCGCGCGGTTCGGCGACCAGATCGCGGCGGTGATCACCGAAGCCAGCCCGGGCAACATGGGCGTGGTCCCGCCCGCGGCGGGCTATAACGCGGCATTGCGCGCGATCACCGCCGAACATGGCGCGCTGCTGATCGTCGACGAGGTGATGACGGGCTTCCGCGTCGGCCGAAGCGGGTGGTACGGGATCGATCCCGTCGCCGCCGACCTGTTCACCTTCGGCAAGGTGATGAGCGGCGGGCTGCCGGCGGCCGCGTTCGGCGGGCGCGCCGAGGTGATGCAGCGGTTGGCGCCGCTGGGGCCGGTGTATCAGGCAGGCACCTTGTCCGGTAACCCGGTGGCCATGGCCGCCGGGTTGGCCACGCTGCGCGCCGCCGACGACGCGATCTATGCCGCGCTGGATGCCAATGCCGACCGGTTGGCCGCGCTGCTCTCCGACGCGTTGACCAAAGCCGATGTGCCGCACCAGATTGGCCGAGCGGGGAACATGCTGAGCGTGTTCTTCTCCGAGACGCCGGTGACCGATTTCGCGTCCGCGCGGGCCAGCCAAACCTGGCGCTACCCGGCGTTCTTCCATGCCCTGCTGGATGCGGGCGTCTACCCGCCATGCAGCGCGTTCGAGGCCTGGTTCGTGTCCGCCGCGCTGGACGAGGCCGCGTTCGACGCGATCGCCGAAGCGCTGCTCGCCGCCGCCCGCGCCGCCGCCGCCGGAGAGGAGGAAAGCCATGGCTGAGCGGACCCGGGTGCATGTGGTGCGCCACGGCGAGGTGCACAATCCCACCGGAATCCTCTACGGCCGGCTACCGGGATTCCACCTGTCGGAGACGGGCAGGGCGCAGGCCGATGCCGTCGCCGCCGCGCTGGCCGACCGCGACATCGTGGCCGTCATCGCGTCCCCGTTGCAGCGCGCGCAGGAAACCGCCGCACCGATCGCGGCCAGGCATGATCTGCCCGTGGACACCGACCCCGACCTGATCGAGTCCGTCAATGCCTTCGAGGGGCGCCGCGTCGGGCCTGGCGACGGCGCCTGGCGCGACCCACGGTACTGGTGGCGGTTGCGCGACCCGTTCACACCGTCGTGGGGCGAGCCGTACGCCGAGATCGCGGCCCGGATGGCCAACGCGGTGGACAAGGCCCGCGCCCGCGGCGCCGGCCAGGAGGTGGTGTGCGTCAGCCACCAGCTGCCGGTATGGACGCTGCGGCTGCACCTGACCGGCCAGCGCCTCTGGCACGACCCCCGGCGGCGGCGGTGCGCACTGGCCTCGGTGACCACCCTGGTATACGACGACGACCGGCTGGTCGACGTCGAGTACTGCCAACCGGCGGGCGCTTGCGTGCCGGCGACGATGCAGGGCGAAGCGATGAGGAGGAGCGGCGCCATGAGGACGCGCCGGCGACGATGCAGGGCGAAGCGATGAGGAGGAGCGGCGCCATGAGGACGCGCCGGCGACGATGCAGGGCGAAGCGATGAGGAGGAGCGGCGCCATGAGGACGCGCCGGCTGGCGGTGGCGGGGGCCGTGTTGGCCGCGCTGCTGGCTGGCTGCACGGGCCGCGACGCGGTGGCCCAGGGCGGCACCTTCGAATTCGTCTCACCCGGCGGCAAGACCGACATCTTCTACGACCCGCCGTCGAGCCGGGGCCACCCCGGACCGCTAGCGGGGCCGGACCTGGCCGACCCGGCGCACACCATCTCGCTGGACGACTTCGCCGGCCGGGTCGTCGTCGTCAACGTGTGGGGGCAGTGGTGCGGGCCCTGCCGCGCCGAGGTCGGCCAACTGCAGAAGGTGTACGACGTCACCCGCGGCTCCGGCGTGTCCTTGCTGGGCATCGACGTGCGCGACAACAGCCGCCGGGCGGCGCTGGACTTTGTCGATGACCGGCACGTCACCTACCCGTCCATCTACGACCCGGCGATGCGCACCGTGATCGCGTTCGGCGGCAAGTACCCCACCACCGTCATCCCGTCCACCCTGGTGCTGGACCGCCGGCACCGGGTCGCGGCGGTGTTCCTGCGGGAGCTGCTCGCCCAGGACCTGCAGCCGGTGGTGCAGCGGGTGGCGCAAGAATCCCCCGCAAGCCAGGCCGCGCCGCAATGAGCGGGTTCACCCACCTCGCCGCCGCCGGGCCGCTGCTGGTGGCGCTGGCGGTGTGCATGCTGGCCGGGCTGGTGTCCTTCGC
>JAQTVU010000213.1 GCA_028706695.1 Mycobacterium sp. | reverse complement strand
GGAGGGCCCCTGGGCTCAACGCGCCGTGCTTTGCCCCACGTCGACCACCGTCCAAGTATCGTGACGTTGCCGATGGGCTCGCTGTCACGGCGCCCGCGGTGCAATGCCAGGACGGAAAGGAACGCCAGATGCAGGGACTAGTGCTGCAGCTGACGCGTGCCGGGTTCCTAACATTGTTGTGGGTATTCATCTGGTCCGTGCTGCGAATCCTTCGGACTGACATCTATGCCCCGACCGGTGCTGTCATGGTACGCCGCAGCCTGGCCTTGCGCGGCACCCTGCTGCCATCACGGCAGCGCCGGCACGCCGCCCGCCACCTGGTGGTGACGGAAGGGGCGCTGGCGGGCGCGCGCATCACGCTCAGCGGACAACCGGTGCTGATCGGACGCGCCGACGACTCCACATTGGTACTGACAGACGACTACGCCTCGACCCGGCACGCCCGGCTATCTCAACGCGGCTTTGAATGGTACGTCGAGGATTTAGGATCGACCAACGGCACTTACCTTGACAGGGCGAAGGTGACGACTGCGGTTCGAGTTCCGTTAGGGACGCCGATCAGGATCGGCAAAACGGCGATCGAGTTACGCCCGTGACCCTTGTCCTGCGATATGCCGCCCGCAGCGATCGCGGCCTGGTACGCGCAAACAATGAAGACTCGGTCTACGCGGGCGCACGGCTACTGGCCCTGGCCGACGGCATGGGCGGGCACGCCGCCGGCGAGGTCGCGTCCCAGCTGGTGATCGCCGCGCTGGCCCACCTCGACGATGACGAACCCGGCGGCGACCTGCTCGCCAAGCTCGACGCCGCGGTACGCGCCGGCAACGCCGCCATCGCCGCCCAGGTCGAGATGGAGCCCGAGCTCGAGGGCATGGGCACCACGCTCACCGCGATCTTGTTCGCGGGCGACCGGATCGGGTTGGTGCACATCGGCGACTCGCGCGGCTATCTGTTGCGCGACGGCGAGCTCACCCAGATCACCAAGGATGACACCTTCGTCCAAACCCTGGTCGACGAGGGGCGCATCACCCGGGAAGAAGCGCACAGCCACCCGCAGCGCTCGCTGATCATGCGGGCGCTGACCGGTCATGAGGTCGAGCCGACCCTGACCATGCGCGAAGCGCGCGCCGGCGACCGCTACCTGCTCTGTTCCGACGGGTTGTCCGACCCGGTCAGCGACGAAACGATCGTCGAGGCCCTGCAGATTCCGGACCCCGCCGAGGCCGCCTATCGCCTGATCGAATTGGCGCTGCGCGGCGGTGGCCCCGACAACGTGACCGTCGTCGTTGCCGACGTCGTGGATCACGACTATGGCCAGACACAACCGATCCTGGCCGGGGCAGTGTCCGGTGAAGATGACCAGCTGACCGTCCCCAACACCTCCGCCGGCCGCGCGTCGGCCATCAACCCCCGCAAAGAAGCCGCCAAACGGATTCCGCCACCGGCGGAACCCGTGACCAAACCTCGCTGGTCGGGGCGACGGACGGGCATCGTCGTCGCCCTGGTGGTGCTGGTGGCGCTGGCCGGGCTGGGCATCGGCCGGGCGATCATCCGCGGCAACTACTACGTCGCCGAATACCACGGCCTGGTAGCCATCGTGCGCGGCGTTCAAGGGTCGCTGCTGGGCGTGTCGATGCATGAGCCTTACCTGATCGGCTGCCTCAACACCCGCGACGAGCTGTCGCTGGTCAGTTTGAACCAATCCACCGCTCACCTCGAGTGCCGCCTGATGCAGCTGCAGGACCTGCGGCCCCCGGAACGCGCACAGGTTCAGGCCGGGCTGCCGTCGGGAACGCTCGATGACGCCATCGGGCAGTTGCGCGCATTGGCGGCCGGCTCTCTGTTGCCGCCCTGCCCGACGCCCCGCGCCACCTCTCCGCCGGCCTCCGGCACGCCGACGACGAGGGTCGCGACACCCGCTCCGGCCTCCGCCAGCCCATCACCCCGCAGCACCAGTCCCCCCGGTTCCCCCGCCAGCACCGCGCCCGCGGCGCCCGCGGCGCCCGCGGCGCCCGCCCAATCGGTCACCGCACTCCCACCACCCCCACCACAGCCGGGCATCGACTGCCGGACGGTGGCATGACCACGCAGGTCCAGCCGCCTGTCGCGGTGACGCCGCCGCTGCCGACCCGTCGAAACGCCGAACTCCTGCTGGTGTGCTTCGCCGCGGCGATCACCGTTGCCGCGGTGCTCATCGTCGAGGCCAACCAGGGCCGCGGCCTGCGCTGGGACCTGGCCGTCAACGGGCTGGTCTTCTTGATCGTGTTCGGGAGCGCCCACCTGGCCATCAGGCGGTTCGCTCCCTACGCCGACCCGGTACTGCTGCCGACCGTGGCGTTGCTCAACGGGCTGGGCCTGGTGATGATCCACCGCCTCGACATCGCCGAGAACGATCTCAGCGGCCGACATCACCCCAGCGCGACCCAACAGATGCTGTGGACCGTGGTTTCAGTGGCCGCCTTCGCGCTGGTGATCTCGCTCCTGAAGGACCATCGTCAGCTCGCCCGCTACGGCTACGTATGCGGGGTGACGGGCCTGGTTTTTCTGATCGTCCCCGCCTTGCTGCCGGCGTCGCTGTCCGAGCAGAACGGCGCGAAGATCTGGATTCGCTTTCCCGGGTTTTCCATCCAGCCCGCCGAGTTCTCCAAAATCCTGCTGCTGGTCTTTTTCTCGGCGGTGCTGATCGCCAAACGCAGCCTGTTCACCAGCGTCGGCAAGCACTTCATGGGCATGACCCTGCCCCGCCCGCGAGACCTCGCGCCCCTGGTGACGGCCTGGGTGATCTCGGTGGGCGTGATGGTCTTCGAGAAGGACCTCGGCACGTCGCTGCTGCTGTACGCGTCGTTTCTCGTGGTGGTTTATCTGGCCACCCAGCGTTTCAGCTGGGTGGTCGTCGGCTTGGTGCTGTTCGCGGCCGGGAGCGCGGCGGCGTACTTCCTTTTCGCGCACGTGCGGGTCCGTGTCCAGACGTGGTGGGATCCGTTCGCCGACCCCGACGGCAGCGGCTATCAGATCGTGCAGTCGCTGTTCAGCTTCGCCACCGGCGGCATCTTCGGAACCGGCCTCGGCAACGGCCAGCCCGACACGGTGCCGGCCGCCGCCACCGACTTCATCGTCGCCGCATTCGGCGAGGAGCTCGGCTTGGTGGGGCTGGCCTGCATTCTTATGCTCTACACGATCGTCATCGTCCGCGGCCTGCGCACCGCGATCGCCTCACGCGACAGCTTCAGCAAGCTGCTGGCCGCGGGCTTGGCGTCCACGCTGGCCATTCAGCTGTTCATCGTCGTCGGCGGGGTAACCCAGCTAATTCCGCTGACCGGGCTGACCACCCCGTGGATGTCCTACGGCGGATCCTCACTGGTCGCGAATTACATGCTGCTGGCCATCCTGGTGCGGATCTCCCACAGCGCCCGACGCCCCTTTCGCGCCCGCCCGCGCCAGGCGTCGCCGATCGCGGCAGCCGCGACCGAGGTGATTCAGCGGGTATGAACGCCTCCCTCCGCCGAATTTCGGTGACCGTGATGGCGTTGATCGTGCTGCTCCTGCTCAACGCCACGATGACACAGGTGTTCGCCGCCGACGGGCTGCGCGCCGACCCGCGCAACCAGCGCATCCTGCTCGACGAGTATTCGCGTCAACGCGGCCAGATCATCGCGGGTGGCCAACTGCTGGCCTACTCGGTGGCCACCGACAGCCGCTTCCATTTCCTGCGGGTCTATCCCAACCCCGCGGTGTATGCGCCGGTTACCGGCTTTTATTCGCTGCGCTATTCCAGCTCGGGCCTGGAACGGGCTGAGGACCCGGTGTTGAACGGCTCCGATCCGCGCCTGTTCGGGCGCCGGTTGGCCGACTTCTTCACCGGCCGGGATCCGCGCGGCGGCAATGTCGACACCACGATCAATCCTCGCGTCCAGCAGGCCGGCTGGGACGCCATGCAGCAGGGGTGCGGCGGGCCGCCATGCAAGGGCGCCGTCGTCGCCCTCGAGCCGTCCACGGGCAAAATCTTGGCCATGGTGTCATCGCCGTCCTACGACCCCAACCTGCTCGCCTCGCATGACCCGCAGGTGCAGGCGCAGGAGTGGCAGCGGCTTCGCGACGACCCCGCCAGCCCGCTGACCAACCGCGCCATCTCCGAGACCTATCCGCCCGGCTCGACGTTCAAGGTGATCACCACCGCCGCGGCGCTGCAGGCCGGCGCCACCGACACCGAGCAGCTGACGGCCGAGCCCGCCATCCCGCTGCCGGACAGCACCGCCACGTTGGAGAACTATGGCGGCGCCCCGTGCGGCGCCGAGCCGACGGTGTCGCTCAGCGAGGCATTCGCCCTGTCCTGCAATACCGCCTTCGTCCAGTTGGGTCTCATGACGGGCGCCGATGCGCTGCGCAACATGGCCCACTCCTTCGGCCTGGACAGCACCCCCAGCGTCATCCCGCTGCAGGTCGCCGAATCGACCGTCGGGGTGCTGCCCGACGCCGCCGCGCTGGGGATGTCCAGCATCGGTCAGAAGGACGTCGCGGTGACGCCGCTGGAAAACGCGGAAGTCGCCGCGACCATCGCGAACGACGGGGTCATGATGCAGCCCTACCTGGTTGAGAGCCTCAAAGCGCCGGACCTGTCCAACATCAGCGCCACGGTGCCCTATCGTCAACGCCGCGCGGTGTCATCGCAGGTCGCCGCTAAGCTGACAGAGCTAATGGTCGGCGCCGAGAAGGTCGCGCAGCAGAAAGGGGCCATTCCCGGCGTGCAGATCGCATCCAAGACTGGTACCGCAGAGCATGGTACCGATCCACGAAGCACCCCACCGCATGCGTGGTACATCGCGTTCGCGCCCGCGCGCACGCCGAAGGTCGCCGTCGCGGTGCTGGTGGAAAATGGCGCCGACCGCCTGTCCGCGACCGGCGGCGCACTGGCCGCACCGATCGGGCGGGCCGTGATCCAGGCCGCGCTACAGGGGGGACCGTGAGCCCGCGAGTGGGTGTGACGCTCTCAGGCCGATACCGGCTGCAGCGCCTGATCGCTACCGGCGGCATGGGTCAGGTGTGGGAGGCGGTGGACAGCCGGCTGGGCCGCCGCGTCGCGGTCAAGGTGCTCAAGCAAGAGTTCTCCCAGGATCCCGAGTTCATCGAGAGGTTCCGCGCCGAGGCGCGCACCACGGCGATGCTCAACCATCCCGGGATCGCGGCGGTGCACGACTACGGCGAAAGCCAGCTCGACGGCGAGGGCCGCACCGCCTACCTGGTGATGGAGCTGGTCAACGGGGAACCGCTGAACTCGGTAATCAAGCGCACCGGCCGGCTGTCGTTGCGGCACGCGCTGGACATGCTCGAGCAGACGGGCCGCGCCCTTCAGGTTGCGCACGCCGCCGGGCTGGTGCACCGCGACGTCAAGCCC
>JAQTVU010000212.1 GCA_028706695.1 Mycobacterium sp. | reverse complement strand
GAGCTCGGGGTCGTTGACGATGGGGGTCAGCAGCTTGACGACGTCCGACCAGCGCGCGGCGCGGTAGTTGACGACGACGGCGACCCAGCGGGCCTCACGCCAGCCCGGGCGTAGGCCGGTGAGGCCGGTGAGGCCGGTGACGATGCGGTCGGCGTCGGCGAAGCGTCCGGCCTGCGCCAGCGCGGCGGCGTGGGCGAGGTGGAAATCGTCCGGGGTGGCGGCGCGAAACTGCAGGTACAGACCGGTGTCGTAGCGGAAGCTCAAAGCTCCGGGAGGGAGCTCGACCTGACGCTGCAGCACCCCGGCCGTGGCCGTGCAGCGCGCGATCGCCTCGAGCACCCGCAGGGACACGTCCCCGGCCGCGGCCAGCCCGGTCCAGGCGTCGCACTGGTCGTGGGCGATGCGGGTCAGCGCGGTGAACCCGGAGCGCGCGGCGGCCAGGTCGGCCGGGCGCTGCCGCTCGTAGACCGCGATGCCCAGCGCGCGGCAACAGGTGGCGAACCGGCTGACGATGTCGCCGTCGACCCTGCCGTCGGTCCGAGAATTCGCCGGACGAGCCGCCAGCATGCCAGTGTCACCGCGCTCCACGGCCGCGCCTCCCGTACATAGTGTGCCCTAACCTAACCCGCCTGAAGTTAGCATTGGGTAAGCTAACTGTCGAGGCGCCCGGCCCGTCCGACTTACGACTGTGCTCCCGATCCGTTACCGCTGATGCGGATGTTATCCGCTTGTGCCGCCGAATTCTCGGCAGGGCGTGCTGCGTTAACCAGCTTACTGACAATCATTGCCATTAGCAAAGCGGGTCGGGCTCCCAGCCGCCCGGCACCACGACAACCACGCACAACCACGGCAACCACGGCACCGCCGGGCCGCCGGGCCGCCGCCCAAGCCCAGCGCCGAACCCGTACTTGAGCCAGCGTCGCAACTCCCGCGGCCTCGACGGGGCGACGGCCCTGCGCGCCACACCGCGAACTCCTTTCGCACCGAGGTGAGATCTCGAGTCTTAGCCGAGTGTTAGTCGGCGGGTGGCAGGGGAAAGTTCCCCGGCGCGGCCGGGTCACGCGGCGCGGACCGCCTCGGAACCGTCCGTTCACCCGAACGTTGGACTCCACTCAGCGACCGTGCTCACACGCTGCCCGGACTCGGGGGTGCCGGTGCGGTCGCTGGTGCCGCACGGCGACGAACGGCGGCTGGTGCTGGGTTCGGCGCCCCGCGTCTATGCGGGCGCCCCCGGCGCGCCGGATCACCGACGAGATCCGTAGGGTCGCGCGGCGATACGGCGAACCCGGCTATCGCACGCTCACGCCTTGACGGCGCTGACCAGGGTGTTGCGGGCGATCATCGCCCCCGCTTCGGTTTCGGGTCCGGGCACCGGCCGGCCGGCCTCGCGCAGGTAGTCGCCCAACGGCGTGCCGACCGCCCGCCAGCCTCGCGCGCCGAACCACTCGGTGGCCGGCGCGCACTGCTCGTTGTAGATCAGCTGGTAGAACAGCCGCTGATCCTCACCTGCGGCCGTCGCGGCGCGCTCCTCTTCCCGCTTGGCGGCGAATTCCTCAGGTTCCAGCGGCGCGCCGTCTTCGATGGCGACATGGCTGCCGTGGCCGGCCAGGCCGTCGATGCCGCGGTAGAGCTGCTCCTGCGCGGTGGCCGGCAGGTAGATCAGCAGGCCCTCGGCGATCCAGGCCGACGGCCGAGCCGGGTCGAACCCGTTGTCGCGCAAGGCTTGTGGCCAGTCCTCGCGCAGGTCAACGGCGATCTCGCGACGCTCGGCGCGGGGTTGGACACCCCGGCCGGCGAGGACCTCGCGTTTGAAGTCGAGGACCGGCGGTCGGTCCAGCTCGAAGATCGTCGTGCCGGCCGGCCAGCCCAGGCGGTAGGCGCGCGAGTCCAGCCCGGCGGCCAGGATCACCACTTGGCGCACGCCCGCGCCGGCGGCCCGGCGGAAGTACTCGTCAAAGTATCGGGTGCGGGCGCCCTGGAAGTCGACGAAATGTTCGCCGAAGTCGGCGGTCTTCAGACAGTTGCCGGGGTCCTTCCCGTCCAGCACGTCGGCCCAGCGTCCCCCGACGGCGCGACAGAAGACCTCCGCGTACGGGTCGACGGCCAACGGGTCGGGCTTCTGCGCCTCCAGCGCTCGCGCGGTCGCCACGAACAGCGCGGTGGACCCGACGCTGGTTGTGATGTCCCAGGTGTCACCTTCGCTACGCACGCTTCGGACATTACCCACGGCACGCAACGCCGGTGCCGTGGGGGCACGGCCACCGTCAGGGACGGCCCGCGTCGTCGGGGCTCCAGGTGCCCGGCACCATCGGCACCGTAGGGCCGCCGTTGAACTCGCCACCGTCCAGCGTGGTCAGGCCCGCGGCCGGCGCGGCGGCCTCCTGATGCACGGTGCCGGCGAATCCCAGCGGTCCCGCACCGCGATCCGAGGCCACCGCCGCGGCGTCGAGCCCTCCGCCCCAGTCGGGGTCGACCACCAGGTTCATGTCCAGAAACTCATCGCCATGCCCCTGCTGCCGCTGACGTCGCCGCCGCCGCGCACGGGCGGCCTGCGCCGCCCCCGCCGCGGCGGCCGCCGCCGCGGCGCTGTCGGGCTCGGGCGCCCTCCTCCTGGCGCCGGCGGCGGCGCTCATCCCGCTATCGGACCCGATGCCGGGACCCCCGACCGCGTAAGGGGGGAAGAAGCCCGCCCCGCCGGATGCCGCCGGCGGCGGCGCCGGCGCCGCCGCCGGCGGCGCAGCCGGGCTCGAAGGTGGAGGCGCCGGCGGGGCCCCCGAGGCGGGTGCCGCCGGGGCGGCGATCGTCGGGGCCATCGCCGCGACCGGCAGCAAGGGGGGCGCAGCCGGCACCAGCGCCGGCGCGGCGGCGGGATGGATGGCCCCAAGCCCGGCCAGCCCACCCATCCCGGCCACCGCTCCCAAAGGAGCGATGGCCGGGACGGCCGCAAGGGCCAGCGCCGGATTGCTGACCCCGTAAGCTACCACTTCCAAGATGTGTGTCGGGATGTCGAAAAAAAGCCAGCTGCCCAGCCACTGAAACGCGGCCACCGGATTCCGTGTCAGGTCTACCAGGAAGTTCTGGAAATCCTCGAACAATTCGAGGCTGCGAGCGACCCAGTACATCGCCTGGCCGGGGTTCGCATAGGTGTCGTAGGTGGCCCCGTTGATCGTTCCGGCGGCCGGATCCCAATTGATGCCCACGTGCTGCAGGATGGCGGCGATCACGTTGTCGAACGGAAGGTCGATCGTCGGGTCGTGCGCAACCTGGGTGTTCGAGACACCGACGGATTGCAGCATGTTCTGGAACCACTGCGGGAGTCCCAGCGGGTTGTCGCTCTGGATGTTGCTGTTCAAGATGTTGAGAATGTCTTGCTGAACGCCCAGCGGATTTTGCAGCAACTGCTCGGTCTGCTGCACGTACGCCTGCAGTTGCTGCTCGATCCACTGCAGCGGGTTGGAGGTCTGGGCGGGCTCTTGGCCGTTGGATTTCAGGATCTGCGGCGCCGCAACGGTACGCGGCGTCGAGGGCACCGCAGTACCGGAGACGGCTTGGTAGGCGGTCATCGTGGCCGCGGCCTGGATCCACATCCGCGTGTATTGCAGCTCGTTCAGCGCGATCGGGATGGTGTTGATCCCGAAGAAGTTGGTCGCCAGCAGGGCGCCGTGCACCATGTGGTTGGTGGCCAGCTCCGCGAGGGTCGGCATGGCCGCCAGCGCGGAGGAGTAGGCCGCGGCCATGGTCTCGTGGTGGGCGGCCGCTTCGGCGCTGTTCGCCCCGGCCTGAGTCAGCCACGCCAGGTACGGGGCGTGCGAGGCCACGTAGGATTCGGCGCTCGACCCTTGCCAGGCGCCGGCCTGCGCCGCGGCGAGCACCGCCGTCAGTTCGTCCGCGACCGCGGTGTACTCCGCGCTCAATGCGTTCCATGCACCCGCCGCCGCCAGCAGGGGCCCCGGTCCCGGGCCGCTGCTCAGCAGCGCGGAATGCACCTCCGGCGGCGAGGCCATCCAGATCGGTGAGGTCACCGGCGCTCCTCGGGCTGGGCAGGATTACCAGACTCAAGCGATCTTACTGGAAATGATTCTCGTTATCAAACGGTGCAGCCGAACCATGCGCCGCAACACGGCAGATCCCGCGGCCGCATCCCGGTATCGAGCTGCCGCGGGCGTACCAGGGCGAGCCGCACGATGCGCCTCCCTCTGCACCGCCAGCACGGACGGCGAGCAAGCTGACATCCTGACATCATGGCCAAGTGGATCACCAAACGGTGCCGCTGAGAGTCCTCGCCCACTTCCTCCCCGGAGATTTGGTGCTCGACTCCCTTGCGGCCGAAAACGATTGGCTCGACATCCGGTGGTGCGCCGAGGACGACGACAGGTGTTTCTACCGGGAACTGCCCGACGCAGAAGTGATCTGGCACATGCTGCGGCCGCTTTCCGGGGACGACCTGCGGCGCGCGACGCGGCTGCGGCTGGTGCAGAAATTCGGCGCGGGGGTCAACACCATCGACGTGCGGGCCGCGGCCGAACTGGGCGTCGCGGTCGCCAACATGCCCGGGGCCAACGCGCCGTCGGTGGCCGAGGGCACCGTGCTGCTGATGCTGGCCGCGCTCCGTGGGCTGCCGGCCCTGGACCGTGCCGTGCGCGAAGGACGCGGCTGGCCGGCAGATCCGCACTTGGACGAGAAGGTGCGCGACGTCGGCGGCTGCACCGTCGGGTTGGTGGGCTATGGCAACATCGCCAAGCGGGTCGGCCAGATCGTCGCCGCCATGGGCGCCACCGTGCTGCACACCAGCACCGGCGACGACGGACGGCCCGGCTGGCGGCGGCTGCCGGAGCTGCTGGCCGCCAGCGACATCGTCTCGCTGCACCTGCCGCTGACGGCCAGCACCCACCACCTGCTCGGCCGGGCCGCGATCGCCCAGATGAGACCGCATGCCGTGCTGGTCAACACCTCACGCGGCGCCATCGTCGACGAGGACGCACTCGTCGACGCGCTGCGCGGCGGGCGGCTGGCCGCCGCGGGTCTCGACGTGTTCGACGTCGAGCCGATAGCGCCCGACAATTCGCTGCGTCGCCTGGACAACGTGGTGCTGAGCCCGCACGTCGCCTGGTATACCGCCGACACCATGCGGCGCTACCTGTCCGAAGCTCTGGCAAACTGCCGCCGATTGCGCGACGGACGGCCACCGGCGCACGCGGTGACCGCCGGCGCCCAAGCCACGGAACGGTTATAGATTGATGAGTGCTGGCCAACCCGGCCCTGGGAAGTAACCCTTACGGAACTCAGCAGCAGCTCAGCAAAAGCAACGGAGGCCGCGCAATGCCGATCGCGATAACCCCTGAGCATCAAGACCTGGCCGACTCGGTGCGATCTTTGGTGGCGCAGGTGGCGCCG
>JAQTVU010000211.1 GCA_028706695.1 Mycobacterium sp. | reverse complement strand
TCGGGCGGCCGGCTGATCCTGGGAATCGGCTCCGGCTGGAAACGAAGGGACTACGACGAGTACGGCTACGATTTCGGCACGGCCGGCAGCCGCCTCGATGACCTGGCGGGCGCGCTACCTCGCATCAAGGCGCGGCTGGAGAAATTGAACCCACCCCCGACCCGCAACATCCCGTTGCTGATCGGCGGCGGCGGTGAACGTAAGACGCTGCGGCTGGTCGCCCAATACGCCGATATCTGGCACAGCTTCGCCTCCGCCGCGGAATTCCCGGCGAAATCAGCCGTGCTCGGCCAGCACTGTGCCGACGTGGGCCGGAACCCGGTCGACATCGAATGCGCGGTCGCGGTCGAAACCGGCAGCCACCTGATCGCCAACGCCGAGGCCCTGGCGGAGCTGGGGGTGAGGCTGCTGACCGTGGCGTGCGACGGCCCGGACTACGACCTCAGCGCCGCCGAAGCGCTGTGCAAGTGGCGGGCTGGTCGGGGCTAGTCGCGGGGGCTTGTCGAGGACTTGTCGAGACACGGGTCCGCTCCCGGAATCGCATTGACCTGGCTTGATCTGCGAAACCCCTCAACTCGCGCCGAGTCGTGAGAAACTCAGCAGCGCCAGCCGGCGGACGCGGTTTGAGAGAGACGTGAAAAAGCAGATGCCGAAGAAGTACGGGGTCAAGGAAAAAGACCAGGTTGTTTCGCACGTTCTCCACATGCTGCTGACCGGGAAGTTGCGCGGTGGCGACCGCATTGACCGCGGTGAGATTGCGGTCAATCTAGGCGTCAGCCGGGTCCCGGTTCAAGAGGCGCTGGTTCAGCTAGAGCATGACGGCGTCGTGTCGGCCCGCTACCACCGGGGTGCGTTCATCGAGCGATTCGACGAAGCCACCGTGCTCGAGCACTACGAGCTCGACGGCCTGCTCAACGGCATCCCCTCGGCCCGCGCGGCCGCCCACCCCACGCCGCGGATCCTCGATCAGCTCGATTCGCTCCTGCAGTCGCTGCGCGCCGCCAAGGATTTGCAAGCATTCACCGAAAGCGCCGCGGAGTATCGGCACACCATCAACGACGAGTACGCGGGACCGCGGCTGCGCGCCATGATCCGCGCCTCGGAGAAGCTCGTTCCCCCCGCGCTGCGGACGACCCATCAGTGCGGCCACCAGGAGATGCTGCCGTTCTACGAGGATGAAACCTCCGCCATCCATCGGCGCGACCCCGAAGCCGCGCGGGGGGCATGTGTCGGTCGCTCGTATCTGACGGCCCAGGCCATGCTGGCCGAGCTGTTCCGGCGCCGGGTGTTCACTCCACCGAACGACATCGGCCCGGTCGGGTCCGGGCCGTTTCCGGCATTGAGCGGTGCCGACGCAGGCCTTGGCGAGCCGTCGATCGCCCTCTGACCGGGTGCTGCCGAGCCGGATTGCCGGACGCTCGATACGGTAGCTGTGATGACTTCGTGCGTAGGCCGGCACGCCAGGCACCGTGCGATAGTGCTCGGACTGGTGGCGACGATCCTGACGGTGGCCGGGTTGTCCGGTGCGCTGGCTCCGTCGGCGGCCGCAGACAAAAACCAGTGCGCACCGGCCGGCTTGGACAGCGCCACCGTGCTGCCCAAGGACCTGATCTCCCACCTCCCCACCGATCCGGGCGACCAGCACACCACTGCCACCGTCGAGCCGCTGAGTTCGATCGACGTCGGTGCGCTGGGCCTGTCCACACCGGGCATCCTGACGGCCGGCACCTTGTCCGATGCGCCGCCCAACACCTGCATCAATCCCACCGGCCTGTTCAGCGGCTTCGATAATCGGCTGCTGCGCGCCATCGCCGACAAACTGGGGTTGCAGGTGCGTTTCGTCGGCACGGACTTCGCCGGGCTGCTCGCCCAGGTGGCGTCCCGGCGCTTCGACGTCGGCTCGGCATCGATCAAGGCGACCAACGAGCGACGCCGCACCGTCGCCTTCACCAACGGCTACGACTTCGGCTACTACTCGCTGGTGGTGCCCGTTGGCTCACCGATCACCAAGTTCGCCGACCTGGCCCCCGGCCAGCGCATCGGCGTGGTGCAGGGCACCGTCGAGGAAGCCTACGTCCTCGACACGTTGCACCTGCAACCGGTGAGATACCCCGATTTCTCCACCCTCTACGCCAGCCTCAAGACGCATCAGATCGATGCGTGGGTCGCGCCCGCGATGCAGGCGCTGACCACGGTCCGCTCGGGTGACCCGGCGATGATCGCGGCGAATACGTTCAGCCCCAAAGGGTTTGTCGCCTATGCGGTCGCCAGGGACAACCCGCCGCTGGTCGATGCCTTGAATGCCGGGCTGGACGCCGTCATCGCCGACGGTACCTGGGCCAAGCTGTATTCGGAGTGGGTGCCACGGACGCTTCCGGCGGGCTGGAAACCGGGATCGCTGGCCGCCCCGATGCCCACGCTGCCGGATTTCGCGGCGATCGCCGCCGCGCACCACAGCAAACCGGTGGACCCGGTGGCCCCGAAGTCGGGCATGTCGCAGCTGGGCGAGTCCTTCTTCGACTGGGATCTGTACCGCCAGGCGATCCCCACGCTGGTGCGCACCGGCCTACCCAACACCTTGATCCTGACCGGCAGCGCCAGCGTCCTCGGATCGGTGCTCGGCATGGCGCTCGCCGTCGCCGGGATCTCGCATTCACGCTGGTTGCGCTGGCCGGCGCGGGTGTACACCGACGTGTTCCGGGGGCTTCCCGAGGTGGTGATCATCCTCATCGTCGGGCTCGGGTTCGGGCCGTTGGTCGGCGGGCTGACCAACAACGACCCCTACCCGCTGGGCATCGCCGCCCTGGGCCTGATGGCCGCCGCCTATATCGGCGAGATCCTGCGCTCGGGAATCCAAAGCATCGACCCCGGTCAGCAGGAGGCCGCCCGCGCCCTAGGTTTCAGCTACCCGGCGGCGATGCGCCTGGTGGTGGTGCCGCAGGGCGTGCGGCGGGTGCTGCCGGCACTGGTCAATCAGTTCATCGCGCTGCTGAAGGCCTCGGCGCTGGTGTACTTCCTGGGTCTGGTCTCCCAGCAGCGCGAACTGTTCCAGGTCGGCCGGGACCTCAACGCCCAGACCGGGAACCTGTCGCCGCTGGTGGCCGCCGGCCTGTTCTACCTGATGCTGACCATCCCCCTGACGCATCTGGTCAACTACATCGACAACCGGCTGCGCCGCGGACGTTCCGCGGGTGAGCCGGCGGAAGATTCCGGCATGCTGACCGCGACTCTCGGCCAGGAGATCACATGACGGCAGACGCCGCGGCACGTCCGTCAGTATCGTTGGCGGCCACGGACATCCACCAGACCCTCGGCGGAACCGTGGTTCTGCGCGGCGTCGACATCAGCGTCCCGGCGGGCACTACGGCGGCGGTGATCGGACCGTCCGGCTCGGGTAAGTCAACGCTGCTGCGCAGCCTCAACCGCCTGCACGAGCCCGACAGCGGCGACATCCTGCTGGACGGCCGGTCGGTGTTGCGCGACGACCCCGACCAGTTGCGTCAGCGCATCGGCATGGTATTTCAGCACTTCAACCTCTTCCCGCACTTAAGCGTGCTGGACAACGTGATGCTGGCGCCGCGCAAGCTGCGCCGGCTCCCCGCCGACGCCGCGCGGGAACTGGCGTTGTCCCAGCTGGACCGAGTCGGTCTGAAGCACAAGGCCGGCGCCCGTCCCGGCCTGCTGTCCGGTGGCCAGCAACAGCGGGTCGCGATCGCCCGCGCCCTGGCGATGGCCCCGCAGGTGATGTTGTTCGACGAAGCCACCTCGGCACTGGACCCGGAAATGGTCAACGGAATTCTGGAATTGATCGCCGATCTCGGCGCCGACGGCATGACGATGATCGTCGTCACTCACGAAATGGGCTTTGCCCGGTCCGCGTCGGACGCCGTTGTTTTCATGGACCACGGCAAGGTGGTGGAATCGGGGCCCCCCGAGCAAATATTCGAGGCCGCCAAGACAGCGCGGCTGCAGCGCTTCCTGGCGCAAGTCCTTTGAGGCTCGATAGATAGTCGCCGACAGCAATCTTGTTGGCACTGCCCACCGGGTTAGACTGAGCCGATTATGGCGGAAAGCGATTCCACCGCGGGCGAGGTGACAGAACTCGCCGAAGGTCTGCATCGCGCGCTGTCCAAACTGTTTGCGATCTTGCGCCGCGGGGATCCCAACGGCGCCGCGGCGGGAGAATTGACCCTGGCGCAGCTGTCGATCTTGGTCACGTTGCTCGACCAAGGACCAATCCGGATGACGGACTTGGCCGCCCACGAGCGGGTCCGCACCCCGACCACCACGGTGGCGATCCGGCGGCTGGAAAAACTGGGTCTGGTCAAGCGGACGCGAGACCCGTCCGATTTGCGGGCGGTCCTCGTTGACATCACCCCGCGCGGGCGGGCGGTACACGGCGAGTCCTTGGCGAACCGGCGCGCGGCGCTGGCCGCGATGCTCAGCCAGCTGCCCGAATCGGACCTCAAGACCCTGACCCAGGCGCTGGCACCGCTGGAACGATTGGCCGCCGGCGAACCCACGTCCGGCCCCGCCGGGGAACCCCCCGCGCGTAAGCAAGCGTGAAAGTAGCCGGTATCCAACGCTGTTGGGTCGGCGCTTAAGCTCAGGGCATGCCCACCGCACTGCTCACCGGCGCCGGCGGCGGTATCGGTTCGGCTATCGCCGCCGCGCTGGCGCCGACGCACACCCTGCTGCTGGCCGGCCGGCCCTCCGACCGGCTCGACGCCGTCGCGCGCCGACTCGACGCCACCACGCTCCCACTGGACCTCACCGACGCCGGCGCTATCGAGGCCTGCTGCGGGAGCGTCGAGGAGCTCGACGTACTGGTGCACAACGCGGGAGTGTCCATCCCCGGTCACGTCGCCGAGTCCAGTCTCGATCAGTGGCGGGCCACCTTCGACGTCAATGTCTTTGGGGCGGTGGCGCTTACCTTGAAACTGCTGGCGGCGCTGCGCCGCGCGGGAGGCCAGGTGGTGTTCATCAACTCCGGGGCCGGACGCAACGCGTCGCCGGGCATGGCCTCCTACTCGGCCAGCAAGTTCGCCCTACGGGCCTTTGCCGACTCACTACGGGCCGACGAGCCACGACTGCGGGTGACCACCGTGTATCCGGGGCGCACCGACACCGGAATGCAACGCGACCTCGTCGCCTTCGAAGGCGGCGAATACGACCCGGCCAATTACCTGCGCCCCGAAACCGTCGCGGCCGCGGTGGCCAACGTGGTTGCCACGCCGGCCGACGGTCACGTCCACGAGGTGGTGCTGCGGCCCGCCGGGCGATCCTAGAGCACCAGGTTGACCAGCCTGCCGGGGACCACGATGACCTTGCGCGGGCTGGCGCCGGCCAGGAAGGCCCGGACCCTTTCGTCGGCGAGCGCGGCGGCCCCCAGGGCGCC
>JAQTVU010000210.1 GCA_028706695.1 Mycobacterium sp. | reverse complement strand
TCCGGGGTGCCGGCGAAGACGAGACGCACCCGCCCAGTCTAGGGCCCGGGAGCCGTCAAGTAACGCGCGTAGACTATTGCTCGTACATACTGTTTTCGGCGGTGATGGTCTTAACGCCTGAACCGCTACTGCCGTACTGGCGACGACGAGGTCGAGTGGGCAGCCCTTCCCTCATTTCTGTTTCCCTGGAGGTCTGATGACTCTCGACACCACCATCTGCAATGAGACCACGCTGGCGGCCGCGCACCGGGGGGTGTGGGCCCTGGGCGACTACGCTCTGATGGCCGAGGAAGTGATGGCCCCGCTGGGTCCCACCCTGGTCGCGGCCACCGGCATCGGCCCCGGCGACCGGGTGCTCGATGTCGCGGCCGGCTCGGGCAACGTCTCACTTCCGGCCGCCAAGTCGGGCGCCACCGTCGTCTCCACCGACCTGACTCCCGAGCTGCTGCGGCGGTCCCAGGCCCGGGCCGCCGCACTGGGGTTGACGCTCGACTATCGGGAGGCCAACGCGCACGCGCTGCCGTTCGGTGACCATGAGTTCGACGCGGTCATCTCGGCGATCGGCGTGCAGTTCGCGCCGCAGCAGCAGCGCGCCGCCGACGAGCTGGTTCGGGTCTGCCGGCCGGGCGGGACGATCGGGTTGATCAGCTGGACCCCGGAGGGCTTCTTCGGCCGCATGCTGGCCGCGATCAGGCCGTACCGGCCGAGCCTCTCCCAGGCCGTGCCCCCGGCGGCGCTGTGGGGACGCGAGGGCTACGTCGCCGGGCTGCTCGGCGACCGGGTCTGCAACCTCACGACCGCCCGGCGCCTGCTCGAGGTGAACAGGTTCACCGACGCCGGCTCGGTGCACCAGTACTTCAAGAACCACTACGGGCCGACGATCGAGGCATACGCCAACATCGCGCACAACCGCGTGCTGGCCGACGAGCTCGACGCCCAGCTTGTCGAACTCGCGCAGCAATACCTCGCCGATGGCGCCATGCAGTGGGAGTACTTGCTGGTCACCGCCGAACGGCGATGAGCCGGGGCCGGCGCTGGGTTAGAAGTCGATCTCCCCGTCCAGGTTGGCGTCGGCTTCCCCACCGGCGGCGGCGAACGCCGTCAGGGCCCGCACCAGCCCGTGGCGCTCCGCGGGCGGCATCTTTTCCACGATGGCGGCGATCTCCGCACGCCGGTGGGCGGTGACCCGGCGAACGACCTCGCGGCCGCGCTTGGTCAGCGCGGCCAGCAGTTCACGCCGGGAAGTCGGGTGCGGCAACCGATCGATCAGTCCGGCGGCGACGAGCCGGTCGACCATCCGCCCGGTGGCCGACGGCTGCACGCCCAGCAGACCGGCCAGCGTGGCCAGGTTCACCGGACCGCGGTTGGACAGGATCACCAGGGTCCGGAACTGCGCGATCGTGATGGTCTCGTCGACCTGCCCGATCGAGCGGGCGGAGATGGCCACCAGCACGCGGGACGCCGTCAGCAACGCGTCGGTGATCATGTCCAGCGACTCGTCGGCCGTGGTCGGGTTGTCCTTTGCCATCGTGCCCCCTGTTCCGAGCCCGCCCCGAGCCGCGGGCCGCAGGAATAGAAAGCGTAACAGCCATCTATTTTCGTAGACATGAATTGTTGTCCACCTACACTGTCGCTTGCATTCATATTCTCGCCGCGGCTAGCCGATGTGCAGCGGGTCGACCTGCACCCGAACCGGCTGGTGAATTTGCCCGGCGCTGAGCACGCCGACCCCGCGCCGCAGGCTGGCCGCCAACGCCAGGCCCTGCTCGTGGCGCACCCGCACCAGCATTCTGATCACCGGTAGGCCGCTGGGGGTGCCGGCGGGTCGCCGCACGCCGGGCGGCAGTTCCACCGGCCCCAACAGCTCGGCCCCGTCGGGCAGTCGGGCCGCGTCGAGCAGCGCCCCCACCGCGCCGGCGGTGCCGTCGATCGCCGCCATATGCACACCCGGCGGCAGGCCGACCTCGGTTCGGGCCGCCAGCTCGCTGTCGGCGTGGCCGACCGGGTCCCAGCGGATCAGCGATTGCACCGTCGGGATCGCGGAGTCGGCGACCACCAACACCACACCGCCGTCACCGCGGGCCCGGACCAACGCGGCGGCGGCCATCCAGCGCCACAGCGCCTCCTCGGCCGCGCGCAGGTCTTGGCGGCCCAGCAGCGCCCAGGTGTCCAGCAGCAGCGCCGCCCCGTACCCGCCCACCGCGCGCGGTTCGGCACCGGGCGTGGCGACGACCAAGGCCGGACGGTGGTCGACCTCGGCGACGACGGTGTCGCCCGCCGAGGTGATGACCGGCGTGCCGGCGAAGGCGCGGCCGAGCTCTTCGGCGGTGCGCCGCGCCCCGACCACCACCGCGCGGACGGCCTCCGATCCGCAACGCGGGCACCGCAACGCCGGCTCGGCGCGTCCGCACCAGCGGCACACCGCGCCGGCATCGGCCCGTTCCTGCAGGGACAGCGGCCCGGTGCACTGCCGGCAGCGGGCGATGGCGCGGCAACGGCCACAGCGCAGGGAAGGGATGTACCCGCGCCGCGGCACCTGCACCAGCACCGGCGCCCCACCCTGCAGCGATGTGCGGGCCGCGCGCAGCGCGATCGACGGAATCCGCGCGGTGCGCGCCGCCGGGTCGCGCTCATCGGCGTGGCCGCTGTCGTCGAGGGCGACCACCCGGGGGGTGCGGGCCCGCACCACCGGTCGCGCGGCCACGATGTCGTGCGCCCATCCGCTGCACACCAGCGCATGGGCCTCCGCGCTGCGCGCGTAGCCACCGATCAGCGCCGCGCATCGCGCCTGGTGCGCGCGCAACATCGCCACCTCCCGGGCATGCGGGTAGGGCGCCCGCGGCTCGGCCAGGTTGTCGTCGGAGTCGGACCAGACCAGGACCAGGCCCAGGTCGCTCAGCGGCGCGAACACCGCACTGCGGGTCCCGATCACCAGCCGCGCGGTGCCGCGCAACGCGGCAAGCCAGCGCCGGTAGCGGGCCGCCGGCCCCAGGCCCGCCGACAGCGCCACCACGCTGCGCTCGTCGATCCGGGTGGTCGCGGCGCGCCACAGCAGGTCCAGGTCGCGCTGATCGGGCACCACCGCAAGCGCCGACCGGCCCACCCGGATGGCCTGCGCGGCGGCCTCGGCGAAACGGTCCGCCCACGGCTCGCCGGGGAGCGCCTGCCACACGGCCCGGGCGGCGCGCGACTCGCCCAGGGCGGTCAGGAACTGCCCGCCGCGGCCGTAAACCTCCCAACCCGAGGGGTCGACGGGCGCCGGCGGTGCAGCGGCCGGCACCGCGGAGGTGGCCGCGGGGTCGCGCTCCACCCGGGCGTGGCGGGGCGGCACCGCCAGCCGCAGGACGTCGGGCCGCGTCCCGGCGTAGCGGGCCGCCACCGCGTCCACCAGCCGGCGGATCTCGGCGGTGAGCACCGGCTCGGCCGACACCACCCGGTCGAGCCAGCCCAGTTTGCCGGAGTGATCGGTGTCGGTGCGGCGCTCCAGCACGAACCCGTCGATCAGCCGCCCGTGGAACCGCACCCGCACCCGCACCCCCGGCTGGGCGTCGTCGGAGTGTTCGGCAGACACCAGGTAGTCGAACTCCCGATCCAGGTGCGGCACCGACAGCATTGGCAGCACCCGGGCGATCGGTTCCACCGCCGCGGGCGTGCGCTGCCGGGTCACGACGCCGTCGGGCGGCGGGAAACGTTGCTATTCAAAGCCTTCGACGGGCCAGTCGACCAACTCGTCGTCTGCCACGGCATCGACCGCCTCATCCCGGCCGAAGAAGAACCCGGCCGTGATCAACACCTGCGCCGCGGCGTACAACCACCAGATCGGCACGGACAGCGCGGCATTGTGCAGGACGAACCCGCCGATGGCGCTCATCGCGTCGGACGCCGCAAAGCACCCGGCGCCGACCGCGGCCCAGATCGTGGGCAACTGCGCCAACTGCGCCGTGCACACCATCGCGGTCAGAACCAGCAGGTAGGCCGTGACGGGAATGGTGAGCTGGTCACGGCTCAGCTGCGGCCAGAACCATGCCAGCAGCACCAGCGCCGCCAGGCCTACCAACACCGCTGCGGCGATGCGCGGCGCCGACGGCGCAGTACCCCGCGCCAGGGGGACCAGTGCCGCCAGAAAACACAAGTGCGCCAACAGGAATGCGCCCAGCCCTATAACCACCGACATCGTCCACCACGGGATGGCCAGCAGCCAGTTGCCGGCCGCCGACAACAGCAGCGCCGCCGTCAGCCACCGCCGCTCGCGGACGATCGGGTGCGCCGCCGCGGCACCGGCCAGCAACAACGCCGTCAACGCCTGAAACGGCGGCTGCAAGATCCAGTGCCCGGTCAGCTCGGTGCCCGGCGGGGAACGCAGCGCGAGCACCGTCAGATAGACGCCGTAGCCGATACCGGCCCAGCCGGCCAGCACCCACCCGCCGGACACCAGGCGCGGTGCGTACGGTACCTCCATGCCCAGCCTGGACAACACCGCCGCCGACAAACCAGCTATCGACCCCATCCTGCAGAAGGTACTGGATACGGTTCCGTTCCGGCTATCGACCGAAGAGGGCGCCGAGGCGGTGCGCCGGCGGTTTCGCGGCCTGCCGCGCCGGCCGCTGCACCCCGAGCTGCGGGTCGAGGACCGGCACATCCCCGGCCCGGGGGGCCCGGTCGGGCTGCGGATCTATTGGCCGGCAGCCGATCCGGGCGCTGGCGCGCGGCCGGTGGTGGTGTTCTTCCATGGCGGCGGCTTCGTGGTCGGCGACCTCGACACCCACGACGGCACGGCACGCCAGCACGCGGCGGGCGCCGACGCCGTGGTGGTCTCCGTCGACTACCGGCTGGCGCCCGAGCACCCCTACCCCGCCGCCGTCGAAGACGCCTGGGCCGCAACGACCTGGGTGGTCGAGCACGCCGCCGAGCTGCAGGCCGACATCACCCGGTTGGCCGTCGCCGGAGATTCGGCCGGCGGAACCCTGGCCGCGGTGATGGCGCGGCGCGCCCGCGACGGCGGCGGACCGGCACCGGTCTTCCAGCTGCTGTGGTATCCCTCCACGCTGTGGGACGCCTCGCTGCCGTCGTTCACCGAGAACGCCACCGCGCCGATCCTCGACGTCAAGGCCGTGGCACAGTTCTCCCGTTGGTATGCAGCCGATGTGGACATGTCCGCCCCGCCGCCGGACATGGCGCCGGGCCGGGCCGAGGACCTCGTCGGCCTACCGCCGGCCTACATCGCCGTCGCCGGTCACGATCCGCTGCGCGACGACGGTATCGGCTACGGCGCCCTGCTGGCCGGCGCCGGGGTACCCGTCGAGGTGCACAACGCCGAGACGCTGGTGCACGGGTATCTCGGCTACGCCGAGGTGGTGCCCGCGGCCACCGCCGGCCTGGATCGCGGGCTGGCCGCGCTGCGCCGGGCGCTGCACGCGTAG
>JAQTVU010000209.1 GCA_028706695.1 Mycobacterium sp. | reverse complement strand
ACATGTGACATATGAGATGGCGCGGGAAGCGTACCGCACCAACGAGCGCATTCCAGGGATGCGCGCCGGGTCGATCGATCCCCGTGACACGGCATTGAGGTACCCGATTGTGGCGCTTCCCGCGTTAAGCATAACCGCGGCGCGTTGGTACTGCCACGTCGGCGAGGGGCGGATAGCAGGTAGGCTGGTGACAACGACGTGAGAACGGATGACATGGCAATACAAATACAAAACTGGTGCGACGCGCCCGAGATCCATCCGTCGAACATCCGTATCGGAGATGTTATCGGCACGCTGCGTCCCACCCAACTGCGGCTCACCGTCAAGCTGATCGGCGGGCCGCAGGCAACTCCGCGCCGGTGGACGTTTTTCGCCTCCGACGACAACGGCCGGCAGCACACGAGCACGTTCGGCGAGGACGAGTTCGTTCGCAGGTACGCCAAAGCTTCGTGACGCCGTGAACGCCTTAGTCCGTGCGCTTGGGGTGTCGCGACGCCGAGTTTGCCGTTGCGCAACACCCGATGATGCGGCAACGTGCCGGAGAACTTCAGCGACTTGACCGACAGCCAACTGGCGGGGCCACGCCGTGGCTGCGTACCGGTGCGCAGCGCGGGTGTAGCCTCGTCAACGATGACGGCATCTGACAGCGCCAACGAGACTGCCGAAGAATTCAGCAGACGACTCCTGGAGGCCATCGACAACGCCAGTCTGGCGTTGCTGGTGAGCATCGGGCATCAGACCGGTCTGCTAGACACCATGGCCGGGCTCGAGCCGGCCAGCAGCGCGCAGATCGCCGAGGCCGCCGGCCTGCACGAGCGCTACGTCCGGGAATGGCTGGCCGGTATGACCACCGCCCGCGTCGTCGAATACGACGCCGACACCGCCACCTACTCCTTGCCCGGCCACCGCGCCGGGGTGCTGACCCGCGCGGCGGGCCCGGACAACCTTGCCCTGGTCGCCCTGACCATTCCGCTGCTCAGCGAGGTAGAGCAGAAGATCATCGGCTGCTTCCGGAATGGCGGCGGCCTGCCGTACAGCGCGTTTCCCCGCTTCCACGCGTTGATGGCCGAGCAGAGCGGTGTGGTGTTCGACAACGCGCTCATCGACACGGTGCTGCCCTTGGTCGACGGTCTCGTCGAGCGTTTGCAATCCGGAGCCGAGGTGGCCGATTTCGGCTGCGGCAGCGGCCACGCGATCAACGTGATGGCACGAGCTTTCCCGGCGAGCCGATTCACCGGCATCGACTTGTCCGAGGAAGCCATCGCGGCCGGCGTGAAAGAGGCCGCCGAACTCGGTCTTGCCAATGCGAGCTTCGAAAGCCACAACCTGGCGGAACTAGACAAAGCCGCCGCCTACGACGTCATCACCGTGTTCGACGCCATCCACGACCAGGCGCACCCGGCGCGGGTGCTGCAGAACATCCACCGTGCGCTGCGCCCCGGCGGGGTCCTGCTGATGGCCGACATCAAGGCGTCCAGCCGGCTGGAGGACAACGTCCACGTGCCGATGAGCACCTTCCTCTACACCACGTCGCTCATGCACTGCATGACGGTGTCGCTCGCGATGGACGGCGCCGGGCTCGGCGCCGTCTGGGGAAGCCAGCTGGCCGTCTCGATGCTCAACAACGCCGGATTCGACGACGTGCGGATCGCCGAGGTGGAAGCCGACCCGATCAACTACTACTACATCGCCAGGAAGTGACTCCCTTGATCTGATGGCCGCCCTCGATGCTGTTGAGGACTGGCCGGTCCCGTCAGCTGCCGCTGCGGTGATCGGTGCCACCGGGGTGCTCGACGGCCACGGCGACATCCGGGAAGTATTCGAATTGGCTTCGGTGACCAAGCCGCTGGTGGCACGGGCGGTCCATGTCGCCGTGGAAGAAGGGGTAGTCGAACTCGACGCCCCGGCCGGCCCACCCGGTTCGACGATCCGCCACCTGCTGGCGCACGCCTCCGGTCTGGCGATGCACTCCGGGCGCGTGCTGGGCAAGCCGGGGACGCGGCGGATGTACTCCAACTACGGCTTCACCGTCCTGGCCGAGACCGTGCAGCAAGACTCGGGCATCGAGTTCTCCCGCTACCTGACCGAGGCGGTGTTCGAACCGCTGGGTATGACAACAACCCGCCTGCAGGGCGGCACGGCGGCCGCCGGATTCGGCGCGACGTCGACGGTGGCCGATCTGGCGGCATTCGCCGGTGACCTGCTGCGCCCCAAAACCGTTTCGGCCCAGCTACACCAGGAGGCGACGACCGTGCAATTCCCCGGCCTGGACGGCGTGCTGCCCGGTTACGGCGTGCAACGGCCCAACGACTGGGGTCTGGGTTTCGAGATCAGGGACTGCAAATCGCCGCACTGGACCGGCGCCCGCAACTCGGCTCGCGCCTACGGCCATTTCGGCCAGGCGGGCGGCTTCATCTGGGCCGACCCGGCAATCGATCTGGCGCTCGTGATCCTCACCGACCGTGACTTCGGGGACTGGGCGCAGAAGCTGTGGCCCGCGATCTCCGACGCGGTGATCTGCGAGTACAGCTGAAAGCGATGGGCAGGGAAATCGAGCGCCCGGCGTCGGTGCGCAGGGCGTAGCGTCGCGCGATGGTCTTCGTCACAGCCGTGCGTTCGCCCATTGTCGATCCCATTTCCCCAGACCTACTGCACCGCACCATGATCGGCACTTCGACACGCCGCTACGCGGGCATTTTCACTTGAGCCAATCAATTGCGTTACGCGGGCATTGTCGATGAGTCAACACGCAGACTAGCGCAACAGCGGTATCACAAGGCACAATAAACACGCAGGACACATAAATATCGAACGCGCATCCCGCTGGTCGGGTCCGCCAGGTCGTTGGGGAAGACGTCCCTCGTGGAACCGAAGGAGCAGGAGATGCGTGCGTCGAATCAATTCGCCGACGTGACGGCTGGTGTGGTGTACGTCCATGCCTCGCCCGCGGCGGTATGCCCGCATGTCGAGTGGGCGTTGTCGTCGACGTTGGGCGCCAAGGCGAACCTGACGTGGACACCGCAGCCGGCGATGCCCGGGCAGTTGCGCGCGGTCACCAACTGGGTTGGACCGGTCGGCACCGGCGCCCGGTTGGCCAACGCGTTGCGCTCCTGGTCGGTGCTGCGCTTCGAGGTCACCGAGGACCCCAGTCCAGGGGTGGACGGCCACCGGTTCAGCCACACCCCCCAGCTGGGCCTGTGGAGCGGGACGATGAGCGCCAACGGCGACATCATGGTCGGCGAGATGCGGCTGCGGGCGATGATGGCGCAGGGTGCCGACACGCTGGCCGCCGAACTGGACTCGGTGCTGGGAACCGCATGGGACGAGGCGCTCGAGGTGTACCGCGACGGCGGCGACGCCGGAGAGGTGACCTGGCTCAGCCGGGGTGTCGGTTAGGCCCGGTTAGGCCCGGTTAGGGCGAATAATCCGCAGCGCCCGCGGAACCGCCGAGACCTCCGCGGGCAGCGGGCACACGTAATCGCCGTCGGCGTAGACGTTGATTCCCGGGCATTCGATGTGAATCGATGCGGCCTGCGCGGTGCTCACCTCGTCCAGTTCGACATGGGTCCCCTTCATCACGGTGGGGAACAGGCGGACGAGCCTGGTTCGCGAAGCCTCGTGCACCATCGTGATGTCGAGCAGTCCGTCAGAGTGGTCGGCGCCGGGGCAGATCAGCATCCCACCGCCGTAGCTGCGGGTGTTGCCGAAGGCCGCCAGCGTGAGGTCGGCGCTGATTTCCCGGTTGTCGTCGAGCACCATCCGGTACGGCAACAGCCGCAGCTGTGACAGCTCGGCGAGCATCGCCAGGAAATAGCGCCATCGGCCGTGCGGCCAGCGCATGCGGTTGGCGCGGTCGGTGATCAGCGAATCGAATCCGGTGGCGGCCACGGTGCCGAACCACGTGGACGCGCCGTTGGCGTCGGTGATTCGGCCCAGGTCAACGGTTTCCGTCCAGCCGTCTACGACGACGTCCGCGGCCGCCTGCGGGACGCCGGGGATGCCGAATTCGCGGGCGTGGTCGTTACCGGTTCCCGCCGGGACGATTCCCATCGGTACCCCGGTGCCCGCCAGCGCCTGCAGCGCGTTGGAGACGGCGCCGTCACCCCCGGTGACCATCACGGCGTCGGCACCCTTTGCCAGCGCGGCGCCGACCAGATAGCGCGCGTCTTGCGCGTCATCGCCGATGATCTCGACGACCTCCACGCCCCGGTGGTGCAGCCGTGCGATCGCGATCTCCGCCGCCCGGATGGCGGCGCCGTGGCCTGAGACGGGGTTGGTTAGGGCGACCACCTTGCCGATCTGGCGCCGGCACGGGTCCACGGTCACGGAATCAGCTTGCCGGGGTTGAGGATTCCGGCAGGATCCAGCGTCGCCTTGACCGCGCGCAACACCTGCACACCGAGTTCGCCGACTTCATCACGCATCCAGTGGCGGTGATCGGCGCCCACCGCATGGTGGTGGGTGATCGTCCCGCCGGTGGCCATGATCGCGTCCGACGCGGCTTTTTTGGCGGACCACCACTGCCGGATGGGGTCTCCGCGCTGCCCGGCGACGACGGTGAAGTACAGCGACGCGCCGCAGGCGTAGACGTGGGAGATGTGACACATCACCAGCGCGGCCGTGCCCGACGTGGCCAGCGCGTCCGTGAGCGCCCGCGTGACGGCACCTTTGAGCGCCGGAATGTTGGACCAGTGGGTCGCGGTCTCGAGCGTCTCGCACAGCGCGCCGGCCGACAGCAGCGAGTCGCGCAGGTACGGTGCGGCGAACCGGCCGCGCTCCCAGGCCCGCGCGGGCCCGTCACCCAGCGACGTGCCGCCGTGGGCACTGAGCAGTGCGCTGGTCTCGGCGTGCCGGCTCTCGACGTGTTCGGCGGTGCCCTCGAACACGGTGATCCCCAGACAGCCCCCGGTGATCTGGTTTTGCCCGATCGCCTCGGTGGTGGCCAGGTTGACCCCCGTCTCCGCCTCATCAGAAAGGCGGATAACCGTAGGGCCGGTGGCGGTTTGGGTGACGGCACGCAGGGCCGCGGTCCCGGTGGCGAAGTCGGGGAACGACCATGCCTCGTAGCAGACGGCTGGCGGCGTGCGGTGCACGCGCAGCCGCACCCGGGTGATGACGCCGAAGCTGCCCTCGGAGCCGACCAGCAACTGGCGCAGGTCGGGACCCGCGGCCGACTCCGGTGCGCGGCCCAGATCCAGGATGCCGACCGGGGTGACCATCCGCAGCCCGCCCACCATGTCATCGAACCGGCCGTAACCGGCCGAAGCCTGGCCGGCGGATCGGGTGGCCGCGAACCCGCCGAGCGTGGCGTATTGGAAGCTCTGCGGGAAATGCCCGAGCGAAAAACCGTGTTGGCCGAGCAGCCCTTCGGCGGCGGGCCCGGTGACCCCCGCCTCGAACACGGCCTGGCCGGACACCTCATCGAGGGAGAGAAGC
>JAQTVU010000208.1 GCA_028706695.1 Mycobacterium sp. | reverse complement strand
GCTGCAGCCCTTCGGATGAACTGCGCAACACCGTACACCAGCTCACCCGCAGCACCCGGGGCGCCTCGTCGGCCAGAACCCGCAGCTTGGCGGCCACGTCGGGGGCCGCGGCGACGCGGTCGAGCAGCTCCAGCTCGCGATGGGCTTCCAGCAGGCCGGTGTGCGGACGGAGACTGTCCACCCGCACCCCGGAGAGGGATTCCGCGGCGGTGATCAGCCGGTCGGGCATCGCCCCCGTGGGCAGCTCGATGACCAGGTCGTCGATCGCATAACCCCCGCTGCGCTCGACCACGTCCAGTGACAAGATGTCGGCGCCCACCGAACCCAGCGCCACGGCCAGCGTCCCCAGGCTGCCGGGACGGTCGACCAGCTCGATGCGCAACAGATACGACGGCACGGCCAACACTGTTGCACAGCGGCGCCGGCGCGGCATACCGGCTGGGTCCTGTCCGGAGCCGCGGCCCGCCGCGCGTTAGGCTTTGCATTCGTGTCTCAGATCTCCCGCGACGAGGTCGCCCACCTGGCCCGGCTGTCCCGGCTGGCGTTGAGCGATGCCGAACTGGACAGCTTCGCCGGCCAACTCGACGCCATCCTGGCGCACGTCAGCCAGGTGCAGGCCGTCGACGTCACCGGCGTGGAAGCGACCGGCAATCCGCTCAAGAACGTCAACGTCATGCGCGCGGACGAGAAGACGCCGTGCCTGACGCAGCGGGAGGCGCTGGCCCAGGCGCCGGAAGCCGCCGACGGCCGCTTCGCGGTCCCGCAAATCCTCGGAGACACCGAGTGAACGACATCCTTCGCGCCGACGCCGCGACGCTGGCCGCCATGATCGCCGCCAAGGAGGTCTCGTCGGTCGAGCTCACCCAGGCCTGTCTGGACCGGATCGAGGCGACCGACGAGCGCTACCACGCGTTCCTGCACGTGGCCGCCGACGAGGCGCTGTCGGCGGCGGCCACGGTCGATCAGGCGGTGGCCGCCGCCGAGCGGCTGCCGTCGGCGCTGGCCGGCGTGCCGGTGGCGCTCAAAGACGTGTTCACCACGGTGGACATGCCCACCACGTGCGGGTCCAAGATCCTGCAGGGCTGGCGTTCCCCGTACGACGCCACCGTCACCCTGCGGTTGCGCGCCGCGGGCATCCCGATTCTGGGCAAGACCAACATGGACGAGTTCGCGATGGGCTCCTCCACGGAGAACTCCGCCTACGGTCCCACCCGCAACCCGTGGGACGTCGAGCGGGTGCCCGGCGGCTCCGGCGGCGGCAGCGCGGCGGCGCTGGCCGCGTTCCAGGCCCCGCTGGCCATCGGATCCGATACCGGCGGTTCCATCCGGCAGCCGGCGGCGCTGACCGCGACCGTCGGTGTCAAGCCCACCTACGGCACGGTGTCCCGCTACGGGCTGGTGGCCTGCGCGTCGTCGCTGGATCAGGGTGGCCCGTGCGCGCGCACCGTGCTGGACACCGCGCTGCTGCATCGGGTGATCGCCGGGCACGACGCCCGCGACTCCACCTCGGTGGACGCCGAGGTGCCCGATGTCGTCGCCGCCGCCGAAGCCGGCGCGGGCGGCGACCTGCGTGGTGTGCGCGTCGGAGTGGTCAGACAGTTGCGCGGCGAGGGTTTCCAGCCCGGAGTGCTGGCGTCGTTCCAGGCCGCTGTCGAACAGTTGACCGCGCTGGGCGCCGAGGTGAGCGAGGTCGACTGCCCGCACTTCGACCACGCGCTGGCCGCCTACTACCTCATCCTGCCGTCGGAGGTCTCGAGCAACCTGGCGCGCTTCGACGCGATGCGCTACGGGTTGCGGGTCGGCGACGACGGCACCCACAGCGCCGAGGAGGTGATGGCGCTGACCCGAGCCGCCGGCTTCGGACCCGAGGTCAAGCGGCGCATCATGATCGGCACCTACGCGCTGTCGGCCGGATACTACGACGCCTACTACAACCAGGCCCAGAAGGTGCGCACGCTGATCGCCCGCGACCTGGACGAGGCCTACCGCTCGGTCGACGTGGTGGTGTCGCCGGCCACCCCGACCACCGCCTTTCCGCTGGGGGAGAAGGTCGACGATCCGCTGGCGATGTACTTGTTCGACCTGTGCACGCTGCCGTTGAACCTGGCCGGCCACTGCGGCATGTCGGTGCCCTCCGGGTTGTCGCCCGACGACAACCTGCCGGTCGGGCTGCAGATCATGGCTCCCGCGCTGGCCGACGACCGCCTGTACCGGGTGGGCGCGGCCTACGAGGCGGCCCGCGGCCCGCTGCAAAGCGCCGTGTAGCTGTACGGCCTTTCACGCCCCGGGGCCGGCTCGGGGGCAAGATGAGGGCATGCGGATCGGAATTCTCACCGGCGGCGGCGACTGCCCGGGCCTCAACGCAGTCATCCGGGCGGTGGTGCGTATCTGCGACGCCCGGTACGGCTCCTCGGTGGTCGGATTTCGGGACGGTTGGCGCGGGTTGCTGGAGAACCGGCGCGTCCAGCTGCAAAACGACGACCGCAACGACCGGCTGCTGGCCAAGGGCGGAACGATGCTGGGCACCGCGCGGGTGCACCCGGACAAACTGCGGGCCGGGCTGAGCCAGATCAAACAGAACCTGGACGACAACGGCATCGACGTGCTGATCCCCATCGGCGGCGAGGGGACGCTGACCGCCGCGCACTGGCTGTCCGAAGAGAACGTCCCCGTAGTCGGCGTGCCGAAGACCATCGACAACGACATCGATTGCACCGACGCGACTTTCGGCCACGACACCGCGCTGACCGTCGCCACCGAGGCCATCGACCGGCTGCACAGCACCGCCGAATCCCACCAGCGGGTGATGCTGGTGGAGGTGATGGGCAGGCACGCGGGTTGGATCGCTTTGAACGCCGGCCTGGCGTCCGGCGCGCACATGACGCTGGTCCCCGAATATCCCTTCGATGTTGAGGAGGTGTGCCGGCTGGTCAAATGCCGCTTCCAGCGCGGGGATTCGCACTTCATCTGTGTGGTGGCCGAAGGCGCCAAGCCGGTGACCGGATCGATTACCTTGCGCGAAGGAGGGATTGACGAATTCGGCCATGAGCGGTTCACCGGTGTCGCCGCGCAGCTGGCCACCGAAGTGGAAAAGCGGATCAACAAAGAAGTCCGGGTGACGGTGCTGGGACACGTCCAGCGGGGCGGCACCCCGACCGCCTACGACCGGGTGCTGGCGACCCGCTTCGGCGTCAATGCCGCCGACGCGGCACACGCGGGCGAATACGGTCAGATGGTGTCGCTGCGCGGACAGGACATCGGCCGGGTGCCGCTCGCCGACGCGGTGCGCCGACTCAAGCTGGTGCCCGAAAGCCGCTACCACGACGCCTCGGCCTTCTTCGGTTAACCGCGGGTAGCCGCACCGCCGGGCGAACACCGGGTGGCAGCGACTTGACGACCTCCTGAATTCGCCTCGAACTACCCTCGTTTCACCTGGTCGGCGCTCTGCTGGCGGTTTCCCGGCCGGCTCGAAACCGTTATACCTGTGCTATGAGCAACCGCGGTGCGATTCGCGGAGCCGGTCACGAGGGTGCTGCGTCGGCGGGGCCGCCGGTTCCGCCGGAACGTCCGGCGGCCACACCCGGACGGCGGGTGAACGCCGACCCGGTCTCCGCCACGGCGCCGCGGTTCTATCGCCGGGGTGCGTCCGCGCCCCAGCTCCCCAGACCCCGGCCGCCCAGACCCGTCCGGCCGGCGCAGCCGACGGCGCCGCCCGCGCCCCGGCGGGTCCCGTTGTCGCCGCGCCGCCAGCGAGTGCCCGGCGGGATGTCGCTGGACATCCTTGACGAGCGCGAGGACGAGCAGTCTTCGGGTTCGGCCTGGCGGATCCTGCTTCATCGGCTCACCGGTTCGGGTAAGGGTTCGTCGTACGAAGCCGCCCTGCGCGAGCGTGTCCGCCCGCCCACGGGCGGCGCATTTGCCATCGCGGTTTTGAACCTCAAAGGCGGTGTCGGGAAGACGTCGGTGGTCGAGGCGCTCGGCTCGACCTTCGCCGCGGCGCGCGAGGACCGGATCATCGCCGTCGACATCGACGAGGGTGACCTCGCGGAGCGGCACGGCCGCCGGAACACCTTGAGCATGGCCGAACTGTTGACCGACGAGACGGTCGGCCAGTATGCCGACGTCCGCGCGCACACCTATATGAACGGCGTCGGGCTGGAGGCGCTGAGTCTGCCCGACTACGCGCACACCGACTGGCGGCTGGAGCGGCACGACGTCGTCAAAGTGTTCTCGATTCTGCGCAACCACTATTCGGTAATCTTGGTCGACTGCGTGAAGGCGCTCAATTCGGCGGTGATGGAAGCCGTGCTGCCGGAGTCGCGGGCCCTGGCGGTGGTCACCGGAACCTCCATCGACGCGCTACGGAAAACCAGGACTACACTAGATTGGTTGTCCAACAACGGATATGGGCGGCTGATCACGTCGACCGTACTTGCGGTGAACCACGTCCAGCCCGCCAAGGTCGACAGTGTCTCGATGAAGGAGCTCGAGCAGCTGTCCGCGCGGGTCGCCGCCACGGTGGTGCTGCCGTTCGATCGCCACATCGGCCAGGGCAAGCTAATCGCGCTGGATCGGCTGAGCAGGGAAAGCAGGCGCTGCTACCTGGAGATGGCCGCCGCGCTGGCCGACATGTTCGCCAGCAGCGGTGTGGAGTTCGACCGCCGCGCGGGCGCCCCGGTGCGGCGGTCCTGACCGCCCGACGATCCGCAGCCCCCGGTCCCGCCATTACCATCGTGGCATGACCGTTGCAGCCGGGGCTGACCTTATGGACTACGAGGACGTCATTGCGAAATTCGACCCGGTGCTGGGGCTCGAGGTGCATGTCGAGCTGTCCACCGTGACGAAGATGTTTTGCGGCTGCGCCACCGCCTTCGGCGCCGAACCGAACACCCAGGTCTGCCCGGTGTGCCTGGGCCTGCCCGGCTCGTTGCCGGTGCTCAACCGCGCCGCCGTGGAGTCGGCGATCCGGATTGGGCTGGCGCTGAACTGCGAGATCGTGCCGTGGTGCCGCTTCGCCCGGAAGAACTACTTCTACCCGGACATGCCGAAGAACTATCAGATCTCGCAGTACGACGAGCCGATCGCCGTCGACGGCCACCTGGATGCGCCGCTGGAAGACGGCACCACCTGGCGGGTGGAGATCGAGCGGGCGCACATGGAGGAGGACACCGGCAAGCTGACCCACCTGGGCGGCGAAACCGGGCGCATCCACGGCGCGACGACATCGCTGATCGATTACAACCGTGCCGGCGTGCCGCTGATCGAGATCGTCACCAAGCCGATCGTCGGGGCCGGGGCGCGGGCACCGCAGATCGCCCGGGCGTATGTGACCGCGCTGCGAGACCTGTTGCGCGCATTGGACGTATCCGATGTCCGGATGGACCAGGGCTCGATGCGTTGTGACGCCAACGTGTCGCTGAAGCCGATCGGCACCGCGG
>JAQTVU010000207.1 GCA_028706695.1 Mycobacterium sp. | reverse complement strand
CCCCCGACCGCGCGGCGTTGGACGCCTGCCTGGACAAATACGCGTGGTTGTACGCCTGGCTGGGTCTGTGGGAACGCCACACCGATCTTGCGGTCATACCCGCCGACGGGGAATTCACCGACATCGGTGTCGGGGGGTTCGCCGCCGCGGCCGTCGAGGAACTGGTGGCAACCGCGCGCGACGGCCACGGCGAGTCCGCCGCCGATGCGCAGGCGGCGCTGGCGCTGCTGCTGCGGCTCACCGACAGGGGGGCGGCATGAAGCTGCACCGGCTGGTCCTGACCAACTACCGCGGCATCGCGCACCGGGACGTCGAGTTTCCCGATCACGGGGTGGTGGTGGTGTGCGGGGCCAACGAAATCGGCAAGTCGTCGATGATCGAGGCCCTGGACCTGCTGCTCGAGTGCCGGGACCGCTCCACGAAAAGGGAGGTCAAGCAGGTCAAGCCGGCCAACAGCGACGTGGGATCCGAGGTCAGCGCCGAAATAAGCTGCGGCCCTTACCGTTTCATCTACCGCAAACGGTTCCACAAGAAGTGTGAGACGGAGTTGACGGTGCTGGCGCCGCGGCGCGCACAGCTGACCGGCGACGAAGCCCACGACCGGGTCAGGGCGATGATGGCCGAGACGGTCGACGAGGAGCTCTGGCACGCCCAGCGGGTGCTGCAGGCCGCGTCGACCGCCGCGGTGGACCTGTCCGGTTGCGACGCGCTGTCGCGCGCGCTGGATGTCGCGGCCGGCGACCACGCCGCGCTGTCCGGCGCAGAACCGTTGCTCGTCGAGCGGATCGATGTCGAGTACGGCCGCTATTTCACCCCGACCGGTCGACCCACCGGCGAGTGGGCCGACGTGATCGCCCGGCTCGCCCGGGCGCAGGCCGCGGTGACCGAATGCGCGGCAGCCGTCGCCGAGGTCGAGGACCGGGTGCGCCGCCACGCGCGGCTCACCGAGCAGGTGGCCGAGTTGTCGCAGCAACGGATCGCCGCCGCGCCCCGGCTCGCCGCCGCCCAGGCCGCCGCCGATCAGGTCGCCGAACTCACCGGCCAGGCCCGTGAAGCCAACCTGGTTGCCGCCGCCGCGGCGGCGACCAGCGACGCGGCGACCACTGCGCACAGCGGGCGGTTGCGACTGCTGGGCGAAATCGACAGTCGCACCCGGGCCGTCGCCGACGCCGAGGCGCGGCTGCGAGACGCCGCCGCTGTCGAGTCGGCGGCGCGCGCCGAGGCCCAGGCCGCCGACGCCACGCTCGAGAAGACCGCCGGGGCATTGGCGGTGCTGCAGCGCCGCACCGAATCCGCGCGGCGCACCGTGGCCCGGCTCGCCGACCGGGAACAGGCCGACCGGCTGGGCGCCCGTCTGGCCCGGATCGAGGCCGCCCGGCGACAGCACGACCGGGTCTGCGCGGAATTGCGCGGTGTGGCCCTCACCGAGGAGCTACTGCGCCGGGTCGAGGACGCCGCGGCCGCGGTGGACCGCATCGGCGACCAGTTGGCGTTGACCTCGACGGCGATCGAATTCACCGCCGCCACCGACCTTGAACTCGCCGCCGGCGGGCACCGGGTGTCGTTGTCGGCGGGCCAAACCTGGTCGATCACCGCCGCCGGTCCCACCACGGTGGAAGTCGCCGGTCTGCTGACCGCCCGGGTGACTCCGGGCGCGACCACGCTGGACATCCGGTCGAGATACGCTGCGGCACAACAGGAACTGACTGCGGCGTTGACCGCCGGCGGGGTGACCGACCTTGCCGCGGCCCGGCGCGCCGACCAGCGGCGCCGCGAACTGCAGGGCACCCGCGACCGGTTGAGCGCAACCATGGCCGGGCTGTGCGGGGACGAAGACGTCGAGCAACTGCGCTCCCGGCTGGCGCGGTTGACCGCCGGGCAGCCCGCCGAACCCGACCGGTGCGCGATCGACCTGCCCGCCGCGCGTGCCGAACTCGACGCGGCGCAGGCGGCTCTGGCGGTCGCCGACGCGGAATGCGAGACCGCTCGCCGCCGCGCCGCTGCGGCCGGCGGCGCGCTCGCCGAGTCCTGTACCCGCGCCACGATTTTGCGCAACGCGGTGGACGCCCAGCGCGCCGAGTTGGACGCGGCGACCGGGCGGCTCGCCAACGAGCGGGCATCGGTCGGCGACGAGACTCTGGCCGCGGCGGCCGATGCGGGGCTGCGCGCGGTCCGGGCCGCTGAGCGGCGGGTCGCCGAGCTTGCCGAACGGCTGGCCGCAGCGAAGCCCGACGCAGTGGCCGCCGAATTGGCCGAGGCCTCGGCACAAGCCAAGTCACTGCAGGACCGGTACGAAGACGCCGCCCGTGCGCTGCGCGAGGTCGCTGTCGAGCTCTCGGTGTTCGGCAGCGAGGGCCGCCAGGGCAAGCTCGACGCCGCCGAAACGGAACTCGAGCACGCCACCGGCGAGCATGCCCGCCTCGGCGCCCGGGCCCGGGCCGCGCGACTGCTGCGCTCGGTGATGACGCGTCACCGCGACACCACCCGGCTGCGCTACGTCGAGCCCTACCGCAGCGAACTGCAGCGCCTGGGCCGCCCGGTGTTCGGTCCGACGTTCGAGGTCGACATCGACAGTGACCTGTGCATCCGCAGCCGAACGCTGGACGGCGTCACGGTGCCCTACGACTCGCTGTCCGGGGGAGCCAAAGAGCAACTCGGCATTCTGGCGCGCCTGGCCGGGGCCGCCCTGGTGGCCAAGGAGGACACCGTGCCGGTGATGGTCGACGACGCGCTCGGGTTCACCGACCCGGACCGGCTGGCCAAGATGGGCGAGGTCTTCGATGCCGTGGGCGCCCACGGGCAGGTCATCGTTTTGACCTGCAGCCCCGACCGGTACGACGGCGTCACGGGCGCACACCGCATCGAGCTACGCGGGTAACTTCGCGCGACGAGCGGCACCCGCCCCGGGCGGTGGCGGCAGAATGGGGCCATGGCGGGCCGGCGGCGACGACAATGACCGCCATGACCGCGAAGTGGCGTCGAACGCATGACAAGCTGGCGCGATTGCCCGGGGTGCGGCCGGTGCGCCGGCCCGTCTCGCCGGACACCGACGACGAGTTCGACCTGTACTACGTGCGCGCCGGCCGCAAATCCGCCCACCCAGTGGTGATCATCCCGGGCGGCCCGGGAGTGGCCTCGGTGCTGATGTACCAAGGGCTGCGGCGACGGGCCGCCGCGGCCGGGCTCGACGTCATCATGATCGAGCACCGCGGGGTGGGTATGTCACGCCACGATGATGCCGGCGTCGATCTGCCGCCACCGGCCATCACCGTCGACCAGGTCGTCGACGACGTCGGCGCTGTCTTGGACGACGCGCGGGTGGACTCCGCCGTCTTGTACGGCACGTCGTACGGCACCTACGTCGCCGCCGGAGTAGGGGTGCGCCATCCCGATCGGGTGCGGGCGATGATCCTGGACTCTCCGGTGCTGTCGCGCCACGACGTCGCGGTGGTCCGCGCGGCCATCCGCGCGGTGCTGCTGAATGGCGACAACCCGGAAACCGCCGCACTGGCACCCAAGGTCGCCAGGCTGATCGAAGCCGGGCTGATGACCGCCGCGGACGGCGAGATCGCCGCCAGGATGTACGGCTACGGCGGCGCCGCGCTGCTCGACCGGCAACTGGACCTGCTGCTGGACGGCCGAACGATGCTGTGGAAGGCCATGTCCCGATTCAGCAAGGTGGTGACCCGCAAGGTGCCCTACCGCTACGAACCCGACCTGGTGAGCCGCATCGCGTTCCGGGAGCTCGACTACGCCGCAGAGCCCGACGGGCTGCCGCTCGACCCGGCCGCGGCCATCCGCGAGCTCAGCTCCGAGGTAATGCCGTTCGAGTCCGAGCCGTACGACCTGACGTCCGAGATGCCGAGATTCCGATGGCCGACGGTGGTCGTCTCCGGTGGCCGCGACCTCGTCACGCCGGCGGCGGTGGCCCACCGTATCGCGTCGCTGGTAGCGAACTCGGTGCTGTTGACCCTTCCCACCATGGCCCACAGCGCGTTGGACTTTCGTGAGCCCGCCGCGCTGGTCATCGCCGGAGCGGTGTGTCGCGGTGAACTGGACTCCCTGGCCGCCCGGGCGTCCGCGCTGGACGCGCTGCCGCCGCGGCCGGGGGTGCGGCTGCTGTGGAAGGCGGTCGGCATGGCCGCCGCCGCCGAGGGCGCCCTGCCGGCCCTGGCGCTGCCGTATCGGCGGCTCAGGTGCGCATGAACCCGATCGCGGTGTAGTCCAGGTCGGCGAGGCCGGGTGCGCCGAAGTTGGCCAGCGTGCTGCGCACCGCGACATCACCTGGGGATTGGGTCAGTGGCAGGCTGAAGCCCTCGGCCCAGATCAGCCGGTCGAGGTCGTTGGCCAGCGCCCGCGCCTTCCGCGGATCGAGTTCTTCGAGGGTCCGCTCGATCGCGGCGTCGATCTGCGGACTGCCGATTTTGCCGAAGTTGCTTTCGCCGTTCGACTTGTAGATCTGGGTCAGCGCGGAAAGGGGGAACGCGTCGCCGAGCCAGCCGAACTGCGCGATGTCGAACGCGCCGACGTTGATGTAGTTGGTGAAAAAGCCGCCGCCGGAACGGGCTACCAGCTCGAGCTGGACACCGATCTGCGCGAGGCTGTGCTGGGCGATCTGGGCGTAAATCCGATTCCCTTGAGTGTCGTAGAACAGGTCCCGGATGACCAGCCGTCGGCCGTCCTTCTCCCGGAATGGACCGTTGAGCCGCCAGCCCAGGGCATCGAGCTCTCGTCGGGCTTCGGCCGGGTCGTAGCCGACGACACCGCTGTTGTCCTGGTAGCCCTCCTGCCCGGCGACATAGATGTGATTGCCCAGGGCGGACGGGTCAGTGGTGAGGCCGTACTGGATGACCTTGGCCATGGTCTGCCGGTCGATGGCCTTCGACACCGCGATGCGTAGCGACTGGTCGGCCAGGATCGATCCCGCCGCGCCGTTGAACGTGAAGTGCGACCAGCTCGGGGCGGGCGCGCGCCGGATCGCGATGCCCTTGGTGTGCTCGGCGATGGCCAGCTGATCGACGCCGCCGACTCCGGTCGCGTCGATCGTGTTGTTCTGCAGCGCGGGCAACCGCGCGGCGTCGTCGAGCACCAGATAGGTGATGCGATCCAGCCGCGGCCGGTCACCCCACCATTTGGGGTTGCGGGTCAACACGATTCGCTGCGTGGTCCGGTCCAGGGAAGAGACGATGAACGGACCCGCCGACGGCCCCGGCCCGTCCAGCTGTCCTTTGTTGAACGCCTGGGGCGTGGCGGTCATGCTGGCCGGCAGCAGCATGCCATTGCCGGCGAGCATGCCGCGCCACTCGGCGTAGGGCTTGGCGAAGGTGACCACCGCCTGCCGGTCGTCGACGCCGCGGGTCACCGATGCCACGCGGTCGGCTCCGCTGGGCCCGGCGATCTCGAAGTCCCTGTCGGCGCCGGACAGGGCGTGGATCTGGCTGGCGATGTC
>JAQTVU010000206.1 GCA_028706695.1 Mycobacterium sp. | reverse complement strand
TACCCCCGCTGGGGCCATCGCCGGCGCTGGACACGCTGCTCGGGGACGCCGCGTCCAGCCCGGCTGTACTGACCGTTCCCATCGGCATCGTCGACCGTCCCTTCGAGCAGCGCCGCACCCCGCTGGCCGTCGAGTTGTCCGGAGCCGCCGGGAATGTGGCGATCGTCGGGGCGCCGCAGTCGGGCAAGTCGACGGCGCTGCGCACGCTGATCACCGCGCTGGCGGCCACCCACGGTCCGGGCCGGGTGCAGTTCTACTGCCTGGACTTCGGCGGCGGCACGCTGGCGTCGGTGCGCGGGCTGCCGCATGTGGGCGCGGTGGCCGGTCGGGCCGAACCGCGACTCGTCGAGCGCATCGTCGCCGAGTGCGAGTCGGTCGTGCGGACCCGCGAGGCCATCTTCACCGACCAGGGCATCGACTCGGTCGACCGCTACCGTCGACTGCGAACCGACCACGCCGCGCCGGCCGGCGACGTGTTCGGCGAAGTATTCCTGGTCGTCGACGGCTGGGCCACCGTCCGGCAGGAATTCGAAACGCTCGATGCGTCCATCACCGCACTTGCGTCCCGGGGGCTTTCGTTCGGTGTGCACGTGGTCTTGTCCGCGTCGCGCTGGGCCGACATCAGACCGTCCCTGCGAGATCAGATGGGCACCCGCGTCGAGCTGCGGCTGGGCGATCCCGCCGACTCCGAACTCGACCGCCGGGCGGCGCGGCACGTACCGCCGGACCGGCCGGGCCGCGGCATCACGGGTGATGGCCTGCACATGGTGATCGCGTTGCCCACCGACAACGTGCTGCACGGGGGCCCGGCCGCGCCGCCGATACCGCTGCTGCCCACGCACGTCGGCCGCGACGCCGTCGTGCGGCAGGCCGGTGTCGAACTCCGCGCACGACCCCTGCTCGGTCTCGAGGAACGCAGACTGCGGCCGTTCCCAGTCGATTTCGACCAACACCCGCATCTGCTGATCCTCGGTGACAACGCGTGCGGGAAGACCGCGACGCTGCGGACCCTGCTCCGCGAAATCCGTCGGACGCGCCCCGCCGCGGACGCTCGGCTGCTCATCGTTGATTTTCGCCGCTCGCTCCTCGGCGTCGTGGAATCGGAACGCCTTGAGGGGCTTGAGGGGCTTGAGGGGTACGCCATGTCGCCGCCCGCACTGCGGACGATGCTGCCCGATGTGCTGCAACTCCTGCACCGGCGCATGCCGCCATCGGAGGTGAGTCCGGCCCAGCTGCGCGAGCGGTCCTGGTGGACCGGGCCCGACCTCTACATCCTGGTCGACGACTACGAGTTGATCGAGGGCCTCTCCGGCAACCCGTTGGCCGCCATCGCCGAATATCTGCCGTATGCACGGGATTTGGGGCTTCATCTGGCGGTGACACGGCGCAGCGCGGGCGTGGAGCGCGCCGTGTTCGAGCCGCTGCTGGCCGGCCTGCGTGAGCTGGGCTGCGCGGAATTGCGGATGAGCGGATGCCCGGGTGCGGGGGCGCCGCTGGGTTCCGCGCGCCCGGCGCGGTTGCCACCGGGCCGCGGCTTCCTGATCACCCGCCCCGGTGACGAGCAACTGATACAGGTCGCCTGGAGCCCGCCCTGACCGCGCATCGCGCCATCATCGAAACCGGCCCGGCCGCCGTCCGCCGGTTGTGTTGCGGGGCGGGCGGATCCGGCGCGGTGGCGACCGCCGAGACGGCCCTGGACGCGATAGACGATCGGGTCGCGCTGCTGAGCGGGCGACCGGTGAGCGTCGAGTCGGTGTGGCGTGCCGCGCTGCGGTCGGTGGCCTGCCCGGACGCCCGTGAAGCCCTGCTCCTCGTGCACCCGTCGTGGTGGTCGCCGGCGCGCGTCGGCGTGGTCACCGCGGCCGCACACCTCCTGACCGGCGATGTGCGGACGCACCCACGCTCGCGGCTGCTGGCGCAGGCAGCCGAAGCCGAGACGGCGGTGGTGGTAGAGATCGCCGAGCGGCTGGTGGTGATCACCGGCACCGAACTCGCCGCGATCCCGCGCACGGCGCAACCGGATCACGGCATTGACGACGCCGCAGCGGCGATCGCCGCGATGGCGGGCACCGTGGTGATCGACGCCCCCGGCACGGTGCGGGCAGCGTCGGCGTTCGCCGGGGCGCTCGGCGAGGCGCTGCGCCACGCCGGGCGCCCGGTCGTCCACGTCGACGACGCCCGCCTCACGCGACTGGCCCAGTCCGCCCTGGCGGCGCGCGCCCCGGGGTCACGGCCGGGCGCCGGCGGTGTCCGCCCCCGTTCCCGGCTGCGCACCGGGCTAGCGGCCGCCGTCGTCGTGCTGGCCGCGGCAGTGCCGGCTGTGGCGACGAGCGGCCGACACGGCGACGCGCCCCCGCGCACCGCGCCGACGACGTTCTTGGTGGAGGGGCGGGTGGCCTTGACGGTGCCGGCCGACTGGCCCACGCGGCGTGTCATCACCGGTCCCGGCTCTGCGCGGGCGCAAGCCACCTCGCCGGCCGATCCCGAAGTAGCGCTGCACCTCACCCAGTCGGCGGTTCCCGCTGAGACGCTGAGCGACACTGCCGTGCGGTTGAAACGCGCCATCGACGCCGAGCCGGCCGGGGTGTTCGTCGACTTCAACCCGTCCGACACCGGCGCCGGCCGGCCGGCGGTAACGTATCGCGAGGTGCGCGCCGCCCATCACGTGCGGTGGACCGTGTTGCTCGACGGCGCGGTCCGAATCAGTGTCGGGTGCCAGAGCCGCCCCGGCCACTACGAAGCCGTCCGCGGCGTATGCGACCAGGCGGTGCGCTCCGCCCACGCCATCGAAAACATCGAAAACTCGGGTGGAACCGGATGAGCGTCCGCGCGGTCGTACTGGGTATGTCGACATCAAACAGCGTGAACACCTTGAACACCGATTTTGAGCTGATGCGCTCGGTCGCCGCCACAACCGACACCCATAACGAAGAGATCCGGGCGCTGCTGCAGGCGTTCACCGCCCGCATCGCCGCCGTGCCGCCGTCGGTGTGGGGCGGGGTCGCGGCGACACGGTTCAAAGAAGTGCTGGAACGCTGGAACGTCGAATCGATGCGGCTCTACCATGCCCTGCACGCCATCGGCGAAACCATCCGACACAATGCGGCCGCGCTGCAGGACGCCGGCCAAATCCATGCCCACCGCATCGGCGCCGCCGGCGGGAACCTGTGATCGGGAGCTGACCGTGGAGCCGGTGCTGTCCTACAACTTCGCCGAAATCGAATATGCCGTGCGTCAAGAGATCCACACCACGTCGGCCCGTTTCAACGCCGCGCTAGAGGAATTGGGCACACTGATCGCGCCGCTGCAGCGGCTGTGGACCCGCGAAGCGGCGACCGCCTACCAGGCCGAGCAGCTGAAATGGCACCAAGCGGCCACCGCGCTCAACCAGATCCTGGCCGATCTCGGCAATGCGGTACGCGACGGCGCAGACGAGGTGGCGGCCGCCGACCGCCGGGCGGCCGGGGACTGGGCGAGATAACAGCTGCCCGCAGACTACTGTGTGGTCCCGGTGGGGGAGAGCCAGCGGGACCACACAGTCGTTTTGACCTGCGGGGACGTCCATCGGTAAGCTGCTCGATTGGCGTGCGGTAACGCCGGGGCCTCGGGTCCATGTCGGTCGCCGAGATCAACCCCAACCGCATGACGCCGGACCGGCACCCGGGTCGCCCCGGGAATCACCCCGAGAGAAAAGGTAGCGCTGTGCCCACATATGCGCCCAAGGCGGGTGACACCACGCGATCGTGGTATGTCATCGACGCCACGGACGTGGTGCTTGGCCGCCTTGCCGTCGCGGCAGCGAATCTGCTGCGCGGCAAGCACAAGCCGACGTTCGCCCCTAACGTCGATGGCGGAGACTTCGTCATCGTCATCAACGCGGACAAGGTGGCCATCGGCGCCGACAAGCTGCGCAACAAGCCCGCTTACCGTCACTCGGGTTATCCCGGCGGCCTGCGCAAACGCACCATCGGCGAGCTGATGCAAAAGCACCCCGACCGGGTGGTGGAGAAGGCAATCGTCGGGATGCTGCCCAAGAACAAGCTGAGCCGTCAGATCCAGAAGAAGCTTCACGTCTACGCGGGCCCTCAGCATCCCCACGCCGCGCAGCAGCCGGTTCCGTTCGAGATCAAGCAGGTGGCCCAGTGACCGAAACAACCGAAGCCGCGGAGGCTCCGGCAACGCCGGAGGGCCCCGCCGACGCTCCCGTGGCGGTTGCCGCCGAATACGTCTTCGAGCGGCCCATCCAGACCGTCGGCCGCCGCAAGGAAGCCGTGGTGCGGGTGCGGCTGGTGCCGGGCACTGGCAAGTTCGACCTCAACGGCCGCACCCTGGAGGACTACTTCCCGAACAAGGTGCACCAGCAGCTGATCAAGGCTCCGCTGGTCACCGTCGACCGGGCGGAAAGCTTCGACATCTTCGCCCACCTCAACGGCGGCGGGCCCTCGGGCCAGGCCGGCGCGTTGCGCCTGGGCATCGCCCGGGCCCTGATCCTGGCCTCGCCGGACGATCGGCCGGCACTGAAGAAGGCCGGCTTTCTCACCCGAGACCCACGTGCCACCGAGCGCAAGAAATACGGATTGAAGAAGGCGCGCAAGGCGCCGCAGTACAGCAAACGCTGATCAACGATCGCCTGCTGGCCACAACGGCGCACCCTTTCGGAGAAGTTGTGCGCCGTTGTCGGCGTGTCTGCGCACCATGCGCACGGTTTCAGTCAGAAAGTTAAGGGCACGTTAGATGCAGGACCGCCAATTGTGAGAGGTTTGTCCGCATGGGTCGACTATTCGGTACCGACGGTGTCCGCGGGGTCGCCAATCGAGAGTTGACCGCCGAACTGGCATTGGCGCTCGGCGTGGCGGCGGCGCGGCGCCTGACGAGTTCGGCCGGGCCCGGCCGGCGAGTTGCCGTGGTCGGCCGGGATCCGCGGGCCAGCGGCGAGATGCTGGAAGCCGCGATGATCGCCGGTCTGACAAGTCAGGGTGTCGACGCGCTACGGGTAGGGGTGCTGCCCACCCCGGCGGTGGCCTACCTGACCGGCGCATACGATGCCGCATTCGGAGTGATGATCTCGGCGTCGCACAACCCCATGCCCGACAACGGCATCAAGATCTTCGGTCCCGGTGGTCACAAGCTCGACGACGACAGCGAGGACCGGATCGAAGAACTGCTCGCGACCGAGCCCGCATCGCGTCCCGTCGGGGCGGGGATCGGCCGCGTCGTCGACGCCGAGGACGCGGCCGATCGGTACCTGCGCCACGTCGGCAAGGCCAGCACGATGCCGCTCGACGGAATGACCGTGGTCGTCGACTGCGCCCACGGCGCGGCCGCCTCGGCGGCGCCGCGCGCCTATCGCGCGTCCGGTGCGCGGGTCATCGCGATCAACGCCGCTCCCAACGGCCTCAACATCAACGACGGCTGTGGATCGACGCATCTGGATTCGTTGCGTCCGGCGGTGCTCGCC
>JAQTVU010000205.1:1646-5459 GCA_028706695.1 Mycobacterium sp. | reverse complement strand
GGCCGGGTCGCCGGCAGCAAGCTGCAGCTGTCTGGGCAGCGGGACCCGGGCCCGGCCCCGTCGTTTCACGAATATCCCGACGAGCCCACCGAGGCCGCCGCGGTGGCCGCCTCGATCGCCCGGCTCACCGCATCCGGCACGCCGCCCTCCGAGATCGCCGTGCTCTACCGGGCCAACGCGCAGTCGGAGGTCTACGAGGAGGCGCTGACCGAGGCGGGCATCCCCTACCAGGTGCGCGGCGGCGAGGGCTTCTTCAACCGCCAGGAGATCAAGCAGGCGATGCTGGCGCTGCGGCGTGCGGCCGACCGTGGCGCCGACGGTCCGCTGCCCGAAGTGGTGCGGGCGCTGCTGGAACCGCTGGGGCTGACGGCCGAGCAGCCGGCCGGCACCCGGGCCCGCGAGCGCCGGGACACGCTGAGCGCCCTGGCCCAGTTGGTGGACGACGAAATCGCGCAACGCCCGGAACTGACGCTCGACGGGCTGCTGGCCGAGCTGCGGGCACGCGCCGACGCGCGGCACCCGCCGCTGGTGCAGGGCGTCACGCTGGCCTCGCTGCACGCCGCCAAGGGACTCGAGTGGGACGCGGTGTTTTTGGTTGGGCTGGCCGACGGCACGCTGCCCATATCGCACGCGTTGGCGCACGGCGGCGAAAGCGAGGCCGTTGAAGAGGAGCGCCGGCTGCTCTACGTCGGGATCACCCGGGCCCGCGTGCATCTGGCGCTCAGCTGGGCGCTGGCGCGCAGCCCGGGCGGGCGGCAGAGCCGCAAACCGTCGCGCTTTCTCAACGGCATCGCCCCGCAGACGCGCGCCGATGCGGCCCCGGGCAGGTCCCGGCGCGGCCGGGGCACCCCGACACGCTGCCGGGTATGCAACAAAGACCTCACCACCCCGGCGGCCGTCATGCTGCGGCGGTGCGAGACGTGTGCCGCCGACATCGACGAGGACTTGCTGCTGCGGCTCAAGGCCTGGCGGCTGGACACCGCCAAAGAGCAGAACGTGCCCGCCTACGTCATCTTCACCGACAACACGCTGATCGCGATCGCCGAGTTGCTGCCCGCCGACGAGGCCGCGCTGATCGCCATCCCGGGCATCGGCGCGCGCAAGCTCGAACAGTACGGGCCGGAGGTGCTGCAGTTGATCCGCGGTCGCTGAGCAGCGGGCAGCCGCCCGATGTGTTGTGGCCATCGGCCACCGGCCTTTGCTCGAAAGAACCGGCAATCGGCCCGCCCAGCGGAGCTTTGTGGGGTTCGCCGAACGGCCACGCCGCCTCCGCCGACGTTGTCGGCCGCCCGATTCAGACGACGGCGGTGTCGGGTTCGGCGAAACCGGGGATCAGTTCCTCCGAGAGCGCCTTGAGCGGCACATGGGCATCCAGCTGGCACAGGATCGCGGCCACCGACGCGATCACCCGCATCGGTATGGCCAGCTTGGGCGGCAGGTCCATCTGGCGGGCCGTCTTGATCTGCGACACCGAGCGGTCGATTTGGCTGACCGTCATGCGCTGCAGCCACTTCCGGGTGTAGTGGAAGACCTCGACCTCGATGGGCTCGACGTATTGGCGCAGCATCTCGTCGATATCGCGCGCCGAGACCTGCTGGCCCTTCTGGATGAAGCCAACCTTTTCCATCGTCGGCAACAGCAGGTCGTAGTTCTTGTCACGGGCCAACCGGAGGGTCATCCCCAGCTCGACGGGATACCCGCCGGGCAGCGGCGCCACGGCGCCAAAGTCGATGACGCCCATCCGGCCGTCGGGCAGCAGCATGAAGTTTCCGGGGTGGGCGTCCCCGTGCAGCATTCCCAGCCGGCGCGGCGCATCGAAGGTGAGCTCCAACAGGAGGGTGCCGATCAGGTCGCGCTGTTCGCGGCTTCCGCGGCGGATGATCTCGCCCATCGGCAGGCCCTCGATCCACTCCTGGACCACCACCCTGGGCGCGCTGGCCACAACGTGCGGGATCGCGAAGCGCGGGTGCCCCTCGTAGGCACTGGCGAAGCACCGCTGGTTGTCGGCCTCGAGCCGATAGTCGAGCTCCATCTCGGTGCGCTGGACCAGTTCGTCGACGACGCCCTGGACGTCGGCCCCGGGGGTGAGCTGTTTGAAGACCCCAACCATGCGCTGCATGGTCTTGAGGTCGGCGCGCAGCGCATCGTCGGCGCCCGGGTACTGGATCTTGACGGCCACCTGACGGCCGTCGGACCAGACCGCCTTGTGCACCTGCCCGATGCTGGCCGAGGCCACGGGGGCGTCGTCGAACGAACGGAACCGTTCCCGCCACTTGGTGCCCAGCTGGCCGTCGAGCACCCGGTGCACCTTGTGGGCCGACATCGGCGGGCCGTCCTTTTGCAGCTTGGTCAACGCCTCGCGGTAGGGCTCGCCGTACTCGTCGGGAATGGCGGCTTCCATCACCGACAGCGCCTGGCCGACTTTCATGGCGCCACCCTTGAGTTCGCCGAGGACGGTGAACAGCTGGTTGGCGGCCTTCTCCATCAGCTCGGCCTGGACTTGGTCCTTCGACCTGCCGGTCAGCCGCTTGCCGAAGCCGAGCGCCGCGCGGCCGGCGAACCCAACCGGAATGCTGGCCAGCTTTGCGTTGCGCGCAGCACGGCCGCGTTTGATGTCTGACACGTTGTCCATCATCCATGACGCTTTGCGCCGTCAGCGGCACACAAGCAACACAAGGGGTGCCTTTTCCACCGGCGCACCACGATGGCGCCGGCCCGCAGATCGAACTCCAGGGTCGCGTTGAGCGCCTGCGGCGGGTCGGGATCGGGTGCGGGTTCCTGTCCGCGTACGGCCGCGATCACCCGGTTCACCTGGCTGAGCGCCAGGGCGGCCGTGGCCAGCAGGGTAGCCCGGTCGGCCACCCCGACGGCGTCACGCAGCTGAGCGGCGATCGCCGGCCATGCCGCGTCGCGGTCGCGTCGATGCAGATCCGCACATCCCAGGCAGCTGGTCGCACCGGGGATGACCAACGGCCCCACCAGCCCGGTGCCATCCCGCACCCGCACCGCCAGGTGCGGCACGCCCTGGGCGTGCAGGTCGCGCACCATGCGCGGATCGGCGACCAGGTAATCGGACAAGACCACCAGATCCACCGCACCGGCTGTGACCGCGGCGTGCGGCTGGCTGCTGTGGGTAATGCGTGCCCCCGAGCAGCGCAGCGCGTCGAGGAGCAGCTGTGACAGCGGACCGCGCCCGTGGACCCGAATCGACGCGCTGCGCCCGCCGCAACGGCGGCATTCGGTCATCACGCCCGCGCCCACCAATTGCGCGATGAGGTTGGTCAGCCCGGCAGCGTCCGTCAGCCCACGGTCGCCCGCCTGCCGCTGCAAGTCGGCCAGGCCCGTGGGGCAGCGCATGGACTGCAGCAGGGCGGCCAGGTCCCCGGCGGCCAGGCCGTCCGGCGGGCGCACCAGCACGGCGCGGCGGGGGTCCCAGCCCACCTGCACGGCGCCGTCGGGTCGTAGCAGCACCGGCATCGCCGGGTCCAGCGCATACAGGGGAGAAGCCAAGGCCGGTGGCATGGGTGCAGACTGTGCCATGCCCGGCCGAAGGGCTCACTCAGCTATCCACAGCCTCATTCCACAGCGCCGCCGTCTGGGCCCGGGTTCTCGGGGCCGCGGTCCTGTTCGAATCGGGCCAGCGCCTCATCGATGCCGCTGGTGTCGCCGCCGATGACCCCATCGATGAAGGCGGCGGGCTCGTCGAGGTCGTCGGCGGACGGCAGCAGGTCCGGGTGTTGCCAGACGGCGTCGCGCGCGTCGATGCCCGCGGCGTGGGTCAGCCGCTCCCATAGCGCGGCGGCCTCACGCAGC
>JAQTVU010000205.1:0-1636 GCA_028706695.1 Mycobacterium sp. | reverse complement strand
AACCGACCAGCGTGGCGAAGGTCTGTTCGGCCGGCCCGCCGCTGGCCCGGCGCCGGCGCAGCGTCTCCGAGAGCGCCGCCGTGCCCGGAATCCGGTCACCGAGCGCCGCGGTCACCACCACCTGCACCCAGCCCTCGATCAGCGCCAGCAGCGTCTCGAGCCGTTCGAGCGCCTGCTGTTGGGCCGGCGTCGCCTTCGGCTCGAACACCCCCTGCCCGAGCAGGTTTTCGATGGCCGCGGGATCGGACAGTGACGCCGGGTCGAAGTCGCGGGCCAATTCTTCGATCCCGCTCATGTCGATCTTCATGCCCCTGGCGTAGGCCTCGACCGCGCCCAGCAATTGGCTGGCCAGCCATGGCACGTGGCCGAACAGCCGGTGGTGGGCGGCCTCGCGGGCGGCCAGAAAGGTCAGGATCTCGCTGCGCGGCTGCTCGAGCCCGGCGGCGAACGATTCGACGGCGTCGGGCAGTATCGCGGCCACTCCCTTGGGACCTAGTGGCAGGCCGATGTCGGTCGAGGTCAGCACCTCGCGGGACAACCGTCCCAGTGCCTGGCCCAGCTGCGAACCGAAAGCCATGCCGCCCAGCTGCGACATCATGGCCAGCAGCGGGCCGGCCATGTTCTTGGCCTCTTCGGGCAGCGAGGACGCCCACACCGACGCGATCTGCTGCGCCATCGGATCGCACAGCCGCTTCCAGATGTCCAGCGTGTTGTCGACCCAGTCGCCGGGGGTCCAGCCGACCGCCCGGGAAGTGCCCGCGGGCAGCGCGGTGGTCCCGTCCAGCCACGTTTCGCCCAGGTGCACGGCGTCGGCGATCGCCGCGTTGGTCGTGGCCGGGATCGGCGCGACGACGCCGATCGAGCTGAAGGCGACGCGCCGCGCCAATTCGTAGTTGACCGGTCCCGACGTCTTGCCGCCGGCCACGACGGTGCCCGCACTGCTGAACATCTGGCCCAGCTGGGCAAAGATCTGTCCCAGGTCGCCCATGCCGAAGTCGCCGCCGATACCGAACGCGCCCAATGGGTCGGACGCGCCCGAGCTGGAATCGCGGTCCTTGTTGCGGTCCCTGTTGCGGTCCTGGTTGCGCTCGGGGTCTTCTCCCGAAGAGGAGCCGAAAGGCATGTCAGCCATACCGTCAACGGTACTCACCGGGACAACGAAGCGTGGCATGCCGGGTCACGCTCGTAGCTGAATGTGTGCGGCTGGAGTCCGTCTAGTGTAAGCGGCGTGAACAGGCGGATTCTGACGTTGATGGTCGCGCTGGTGCCGATCGTGGTGTTCGGCGTGTTGCTCGCCGTGGTGACGGTGCCGTTTGTGTCCCTGGGGCCGGGGCCCACCTTCGACACCCTCGGTGAGGTCGACGGCAAGCAGGTCGTTGCCATCGAGGGCACCGCCACGCATCCGACGACCGGTCACCTGAACATGACGACGGTGTCTCAGCGCGACAACCTCTCGTTGGGAGAAGCCTTGACATTGTGGCTTTCCGGCCAGGAACAGCTGATACCGCGCGACCTCATCTACCCGCCGGGCAAGTCACGCGAAGAAGTGGACAAGGCCAACAACGCCGATTTCAAGCAGTCCGAGGACAGCGCCGAGTACGCCGCGCTGGGATATCTGAGGTACCCCAGCGCGGTC
>JAQTVU010000204.1 GCA_028706695.1 Mycobacterium sp. | reverse complement strand
AGCCGCGGCCTCGGGCTGATGGCGTCGAACCAGGCCGACGAATAGGTGTAGTCGGCCTCGCTGCCGTCGCTGTGAAAGGCGATGGTCTCGTCGAGACCGGCGGTGACGTCGCCGTCGGCGATGAAGTAGGCGGTCTCGGTGGGCGTCATCTCGACGGTGGCCCGCAGGATGATCCCGGTCAGGCCGTTGCCCCCGACGGTAGCCCAGAACAGTTCGGACTCCTCGCCGGCCGGGGTGAGGTGGCGCACCTGGCCGTCGGCGGTCAGCAGGTCCATGCTGCGCACGTGGTTGCCGAAGCTGCCGGCGCTGTGGTGGTTCTTGCCGTGGACGTCGCAGGCGATCGCGCCGCCGACCGTGACGTACCGGGTGCCCGGCAGCACCGGGACCCACAGCCCGAACGGCAGCGCCGCCTTCATCAGCTGGTCGAGGCTGACCCCGGCGTCGACGTCGGCCAGCCGGGTGTCGGCGCTGATCGAGTGGATGATGTTCAGTGCCTTCATGTCGATGACCAGGCCGCCGCCGTTTTGCGCGTTGTCGCCGTAGGAACGCCCCAGCCCGCGCGCGATCACACCGCGGGACCCCGGGTCGGCGGCGTCGGCGACCCGGGCCACCGCCTTGGCGATCACCTCGGGATCGCGGGTGCGAAGCACCTGCGCCACCGATGGCGCCGTCCGGCCCCACCCGGTCAGCCGGGTGGGGCTCAGCGCGGCCGTGCTCATCTCGAGGGTGCTCAACATCGTCACAGAGGGTACCGCCTGCGCAGCCCGCTCAGCGCATGCGGAAGATCACGGCTCGCTGCACAACGAAGTTGATGACGGTGGCGGCGCCCTGCGCGATCACGAACGCGACGGGTATCGCCCAGGCGCGGTAGTGGGAAAGCGCAAGGCACAGGTGGTTGAGGCCGACCTGCACGGCGAAGGTGACCGCGTAGAGGGCCAGCACCGCGACGAACCGGGCGGCGCTCGGCGCGGCCTGGAACGTCCAGCGGCGGTTGATCAGGTAAGCGGCGATCGTGCCGACGATGAAGCTGCTGGCCTTGGACAGGTCGACCTGCAGGTGCATCGCCTGGTAGAGCACCAGATAAAGGCCGAAGTCGACGATCCCCGCCAGGCCGCCGGCCACGACGAAACGCCACACCTGCGTCGTCAGACGCAGGCGCGGCAGCGCCGTACCGGACTCCGGGGAAAGCATTGGGGGAGTCTAACGGGACCGGCGGGCGCCGCCGGATCGGTCAGCCGGGCAACTTGACCGCGAGCAGCTCCACGTGGCTCTCGCCGGTGGGCGTCGAATAGGTCACCGTGTCACCCGGTTGCCGTCCGGCCAGGGCCCGGCCCAGCGGACTGTGCGCGGTCAGCGTCTCGGCCTCGCGACCCACCGGGGTCTCTTCGACGATGGAGATGACGTGCATGGTGACCACTTCGCCATCGGGGAACCGCAGGGTCACCTCGGTGCCGCCGGGCAGCGTCGCGGAGTCTTCCGGCGGCAGCGGCCCGCCGCGCAGCCGCCGGTCCAGCTCGACGATGCGGTCGTTGAGGACGGCCAGTTCGTCGGCGCGCTGAATCGCCTCGGCCGCGTCGCCGTGATCGCCGACCATGCCACGGTCGTTCCGGACTTCCAGCTCCAGGCGGTCGCGGCGCTGCCGCAGCCGGCCCAGCTCGGCGGCGAGGTTGGCTCGCGCCGCATCCGCCACCGACTGGACTTCTTCGCTCACGTTGCCACCCCTTCGCCCGGGCCTGCTTATTCAGTCGGTTATACACATCGACGGCGACGAGGTCGAACGCGTCAGCCGTCCGGTGTCGCCGCGACCCGCGGGGGGGACCGGGATCCTGCATCAGGTCCTCGGCGATGACGAGGTCTCCGTCGAACACCTCCACCGCCTCGTCGTGGTGGCCCCGCAGGTCGGTGTAGCGCTGGGAGAAATGGGTCAGCACCAGCCGCCGAACCCCGCACTCGGCGGCCACCCGCGCGGCCTGCCGAGCGGTCGGATGCCCGTACTGCGCCGCCAGCTCCGCGTCCCCGTCGAGGAAGGTCGCCTCGATGACCAGCAGGTCGGCGCCGTCGGCCAGCGCGTAGACGGCGTCGCACAGCCGGGTGTCCATCACGAAGGCGAGCCGCTGCCCGCGCCGTCGCTCGCTGACGTCCGGCAACGCGACGACCCGCCCGCCGACCCGGACCGACCCGGAGCGCTGCAACTCACCGACGGCGGGGCCGGCGACCCCGAAGCGGGCCAGCAGCTCGGGCACGAACCGGCGGCCGTCCGGCTCGATGAGCCGGTAGCCGACCGCGTCGACGGTATGGTCCAGCGCCCTGGCCTCCAGCACCCCGAACGCCCCGGTGGCGACCGGGCCGTCGGCGACCACCGGTTGTTCCGGCGCGACGGCCCGGTCGTGAAACAGGCAGGCGTGCCGCAACCGCGCGAAGTATTGCCGCCCCGAGGCCGGAAAGTGTGCGGCCACCGGGTGCGGCACACCGTCGAGGGACAGGCGCTGCACGATGCCGGGCACCCCGAGGCAGTGGTCGCCGTGAAAATGCGTCAGGCACAGCCGCGTCAGGCCGCTCACCGACACGCCGCCCAGCAGCATCTGCCGTTGCGTCCCCTCGCCGGGGTCGAACAGCAGACCTTCGTCGTCCCAGCGCAGCAGGTATCCGTTGTGGTTGCGGTGCCGGGTGGGCACCTGGCTGGCGGTGCCGAGCACGATCAGCTCGCGAGACACGGCCCGAACATCACGTTCCGCCGGGCCGTCAACGGCCGAACAGCCCCACCAGGGTGCCGCATCCCAGGGTGTGGCCCTGAAGCGCCGCGCGGACGTCGTCGGCGGTGGCGCCCTCGCCGAGGCCGAGCGGCCGGTCGGCCGCGTACAGCCGGAAGAAGTACCGGTGCGGCTCGTCGCCGACCGGTGGCCGGGGCCCGCCCCAGCCGAGCTCGCCGAAACCGTTGCGGCCCGGCTTGGCGCGCTGGGGCACGCCGTTCTCGGCGACGCCGGTCGACCCCGGGTCGATGCCGGTGAGCACCCAGTGGATGAACGTGCCGGCGGGCGCGTCGGGATCCTCGCAGATGAGCACCAGTTCTCGCGCACCGTCGGGTACCGCGCCCCACTCCAGCGGCGGCGATATGTTGCCGCCGTCGCGCGAGTAGCGGTCGGGGATCGGGGTGTGGTCGCTGAATGCGGCGCTGCGCAACTGCGGTTGGCCGGCGGGAGGCGCCGGCATGTTCCCGATGTCGGGATCGCCGCGGCTTTGGCCCCGGTTGCCGGACGGGCCGGCCGCCCGGTCGGGGTCGCCCAGGGTGCGGGGCGGATTGTCCTGCTGCAGCTGCTCGTTGGCGGCGCGGTCGGCGTGCTGGTCGGGCACGCCGTGATCGTCGTACTCCCCGCGCAACCGCGTTCGTTCGATGTCGTAGCGATGACTTCCGGGATTGGGCATGACGATCGTCTATCCGTTGGGCGCGGCGGTAACCCGCTACACCCAATAGGGGACCCGCGCCCGGTACTGCCGCATGGCGACGGCCGCCAGGATCCAGCCGACGGCGGTCAGCGTCACCACCACCGCCCAGTGCCGCAGCTCCTGATGGGCGCCCAGCAGCGGCGCCCGCACGATATCGAGGTAGTGCAGCAGCGGGTTGAGTTCGACGATGCTGGCCCAGCGCCCGGCGCCCTGCTGCCGCAGGGTGTCGTCGTTCCAGATGATCGGGGTCATGAAGAACAGCAGCTGCACCACCGAGAACAGCAGCGGCCCGATGTCGCGGTAGCGCGTCGCGAGGATGCCGAAACACAGTGACACCCAGATGCAGTTGAGCACGATCAGCCCCAGCGCCGGGATGACCGACAGGTCGGCCCACGACCAGGGCTTGGGAAAGACCATCGCCACGACGAGATAGATGACGATGTTGTGGCCGAACAGGATCAGCTGCCGCCACACCAGCCGGTAGACGTGCACGCTCAGCGGCGTCGGCAGCTGCTTGATCAGGCCTTCGTTGGCGACGAACACGTCGGCGCCCTCCAGGATGGCGGCGTTGATCAGGTTCCAGATGATCAGGCCGAGCGTGACGTAGGGCAGGTGCACCGACAGCTCGAGGTGAAACAGCTTCGAATACAGCCCACCCATCGCGACGGCGGTGGTTGCGGTGGCGATGGTGATCCAGAACGGTCCGAGCACCGAGCGCCGGTAGCGCTGTTTGATGTCCTGCCAGCCCAGATGCAGCCATAGCTCGTGCCGGCGGAAGCCGTCGGTCAAATCGCCCCGGGCCCGGGCGAAGGTCCGCGACCGGGCCGCCGCGTCGATGAACGTCATCAGGTGCCCCTCCCGTCAGGTCCCGCCCGGGTTGCCGAACCGCTCGCGACGGCCCAGGCGGCGCAACCGCACCCACTCGCGCAGCCCCCCCGGGTCGCGGCGGGTCAGCAGGAAGAACCAGCCGAACCGGAGCCATTCCTGGGGCAGCAGCTTGCGCAGCCCCGGCTGGGACAACAGGTAGCCGCGGTTGCGGTAGGTGTAAAAGCGCTTGGCCGCATCGTCCGGATACTGGGTGTGCATCCGGCCGCCCAGGATGGGCCGAAACTCCTCGGTGCCGCACGGGTGCAGATACACCGCGTCCAGGCAGGTGCCGAACCGCAGGCCCGAGCGCACCAGCCGGCGGTGCATCTCCACCTCGTCGCCGCGGATGAACAGCCGCAGGTCCGGAACGCCGATCACCTCCAGGGTGCCCGCCCGGAACAGCGCGCCGTTGAACAGCGACGCGATGCCGGCCAGCAGATCCTGCCCCGCCTCGGTGCGCAATTCGCTGGCGCGCCGCCGCCATACCAGCCCGCGGCGCAGCGGGAACGCGAGCCGCTGCGGGTCGTCGGAGTTGCACACCATCGGCGACACCTCGGCCAGCCCGTGCTTCTCGGCGCAGGCCAGCAGGCTGGCCAGCACGCGGCCGTCCGCGGGACGTCCGTCGTCGTCGGCCAGCCACACCCAGTCGGCGCCCAGCGCCAGCGCATGCAGCATGCCGAGCGCGAAACCGCCTGCGCCGCCGAGGTTTCGGCACGACCCCAGGTAGGTGTTCGGAATCGGCTGGGCGGTCACCAGGTCGCGGACCCGCCCGTCGCCGGAGCCGTCGTTGTCGACGACGATCAGGTGGTCGGGCGGCCGGGTCTGGGTACTCAGGACCTGCAGCGAGCCGGCCAGTTCGTCAGGACGCCGGTGGGTGACGACGACGGCGCAGACGGTCTCATTCATCTCCGGGAGCTCTTTGCGCCACCGGTGTTTGGGCGGCGGTCTCGTCGAGCACCTCGCGCACGTGCCGGGCCGCGTCCGCACCCTCGTAGGCGTGCACGACGTCCTCGATGCCGCCGCAGAGCCGGATGCGGCCGTGGTCGATCCACATCGCGGTCTTGCACAACCGGGCCAGGAACTCGTTGGAATGGCTGGCGAACACCAGGATTCCGGAGCGCTCCACCAGTCCCTGCAACCGGGACCGCGCCTTTTTCAGGAAGTCGGCGTC
>JAQTVU010000203.1 GCA_028706695.1 Mycobacterium sp. | reverse complement strand
CGAGGCCGCGTACTTGGGGAACTCGTCGAAAATCTCCGCCCCGGCAGCACGCAGCCTCCTGCGAAGGTCACGCAAGTCAGACCCGAAGTCGGCGAAATCCGTTGTGATCGAGAGTTGTTTGGTTGCGGTGACAAAGAACCGGTAGGGCTGCCCGGCGCTTTCGCGCTGCTGGAAGACCTGGGCCAGGGTGACGGTTTCGCCGTAAGCGTGGTTGGCGAAGACGCCAAGGATCACCGAGTAGGTCCGCCGGTTCTCGCGCAGTCCTTTGGCGCGGGACCGGCCCGTGGCCTCGCTTCGCTCGGACTTGTAATGGCCTTCGACGTACGAGCGCAAGGTGCGCTCCCTGGCTTCGGCGCCGGCGGCCTTGTTGTATGCCGCCTTGTGTGCCGGCACCAGCAATGTGGTGAGTGCATCGACGATCGTCGATTTTCCGGAGCCGATGTCGCCGGTGAGCAAAGCGGTCGCGGCGCCCGGGGCGAAGCGCCAGACCTGGCTGTCGAAGGTGCCCCAGTTGTAAACCTCCGCGCACTCGAGCCGGTATCCCGCCCTGTCGGCATCGCCGAGGTCGGCGGGGGCGAAGAGACTTTCACTCATCGTCGGCGACCGATCCGGCGTATTCGCGCAACTTGGCCGCGAAATCCGACAGGGTCTGGGCGTCGACGTAGGCCTTGAGGATTCGCCGCACCTCCCAATGATCGCGTTGACCGCGCAGCGGCCGAAGGAAGCCCAGTTCGGCGACCTTCTTGATCGTCGTCTCCGCCTGGTCGACAACTCGGGCATCGTTGGTGGACTCCGCCTGAAAGAGCCTCAGCATCTCGACGATCTGGTCGGTGGCAAGGACCAGCCTGCCGTCGCCACCGGTGGTCTCGAACTCCACGAGTCGCTTGCGCAGCAGCACCAGCAGCAGGCTGACGTTGTAGGTCAGCGCGCGCCTGCGCACCAGCCGCGGGAGCGCCTCATCGCCATCCTCCTCCGGCCGGGACCGAAGATAGGCGTACCCCTCGGCGTCATCGACGACCACGTCGACGCCGATGGTGGCGAAATGGTCTCGGACGCCGCCGCCCAATCGTTCCAGTATCAGCCAGGTGTCCTCGTCCGACTCGCGGTACACGACGCCCTGCATCAGTCGGATGATGGCGCCGGCGACGGCGTGCTCGTTGCTCATCGTCGTCTCACGGTCACTTTCGGCAGCCTCGCCCGCTTGGAGATGTCCGGGTCGGTGGGGTCGCGGTATTCCAAAAGGGTCTCCTCGGTGGGATCCATGTCGACCGTCACATCTTCATCGTTGAGCGCGAGGTAACCGACGATTTCGGCCGCACCCTGCTCGATCGGATACATCGCGACGACGTCCGACAAGAGCGCCGAGGACCTTTCGGGCAGAACCGAGCGGACGATCCCCACCAAACGCGCCTGGTCGACGAAACTCTGCGCGAAGAGCAGGTCGGTGTCGATCTCCTCGGTCGGCGCCGGGATCTGGCTCTCGACGGCGACCGCGGCGGGCGGTTGATAAAGCGGCCGTTCGAACGGGAGCACGATCTCGATGCCGGGCTGATCGACCGTGAGCCCGAAGGGCGGCGGGTTGTCTCGAAGCTCGAGAGCAACGCTCTCCACGGCCCGGACCAGATCCAGGACGCGTCGATTCTCGAGCCAGATCTGGTCGTCGAGGAAGCGGCGCAGTTGTTCGGATATCTGCCGGACGGTGCGCTGGGCCCGGTCGGCAGCTTCGGACCAGTCGTGGTGAATGCCCCGAAGACGCTGATCGGCTTCGATCGTGTCGAGGGCTGACACCTTGGCGAGCAACTCCGCCAGCTCGGTTTGTCGCGGTTCGGAGAGAAGGAAATCGTAGAACGACTGGAAGCTGCGCCCCTGATCCGAGCCGGCGATTTGCGAGCGGGTTCCGACCAACTCGGCAAGCAGTTCTCCCTTGGAGCCCTCCCATGCCGCAATCTTTTCTCGCGCGGCACGGTCGAGAAGCCGAAAGTTCTCTTCCACCTCGCGGAAGTCGGCGAGCAGTTCCCGCGCGGTCGCGGAGAGTTGCTGGTAGCGATCGCGGACGCCGGTCGCGTCCAACACGGTCACGACGCCGGCTTCCACGGCCGCGATCTCGGCGTCGAGTTCGTCGCGGCGGCGGCGCAGTTCGGCCAGGCGGAGTTCGGGTTCGACCTCGGTGCCGTGCACGATCTGCCGAAGCAGTTCGATGACCGTGTGCAGCCTGGACTCGGTGCCCACAAAGGATCTGCCCTGCAGATTGCCGACCCACGCGTAGGCCTTCTCGAACGCCGGTGTGACCTCGTAATGGGCCTCGTCGTCGCCGGGCGGGTAGAACCGCCGCAGATACCCGGCGTCGGTGGCCGCCCAGTCCTCCAAATAGGATCGGGCTTCCTTCGGAAACCGCGTGGAACCGTCCTCGGGGACTTCGGCGTTCAGGGCGCGCAGGTGATCGTCCAACGCGCCCGCGACCTCGCTTGCCGGGCACGCGCCGCGGTTGCCCAAGACGAAGAAATCGCCGAGAAAAGAGAGAATCAGCGTGGCGTTTCCGGCGCGCAGCAGCCGCCACGCGGGGTGGCGCCCCCGCAGCGCGTCGATCGTCGCGTAATCCATCACCGAAAGCGTAGGCAATGGCACCGACAGATTGCGGTTGCGCTCGCCGGACACCGATCGTCTGTTCGCCGTCTGCCGGCCTGACCGTGGGAACGGGCAGGCTCTCCTGGCATCGACGCGCCGCCTGATGTGAGGAATTGTCCACATCCGGCGGTGACGAGACGACGGCACGCTCAGCGTCCGCGTTCGGGCGTGCGCCGCGTGCCGCGCGCCGGGCCCGGGGCTGACCCAGAGCGAACTTGCCGAGCGGCGCCCAACCGCTTCTCCCGTCGCCCAACTGCGAAACCGGCGTCCACTGTTCGACGCGACCGCGCTTGACCTCGAACCGGTGATCCGCCCCCCCAAGCCTGGAAGCCCGATGAGCCTGGGCAGTTGGCCGCGTGGAGCGCGCACGGCGGAAGCCATCCCCCGATTGGTGATCCCCTCGAAGAATCCCCGCCGATCATGCTGAACCGCGGCGTTTCGGCCGGCAGAGCTCAATCGTGTCGGCGATCAGCCGCAGGGCTCCAGCGATCCGGGTGCCGCGCGAGGCCTCCTCAAGCATGTCGTGCTGGACGGCCCCGGTCAGCTCGGCCGGCGGGATGCCCTTCTTCTCGGCGCCCACGACATAAACGGCCGGCAGGATGGCGGCAGTGCCGTTGATCGTCATGCCGGTGCCAAGCTTGCCCAACGCGATACTGTCTTCGAATCCTTGTGCCGGGGTTTCCCTTTAGTGACGGGTCCCGGCTATGGCTATGCGCGGCAGATGATTTCGCCGTGCGGAATCGCCAGCCAACCGTCCGGTGCCGCAGCCCAGGTCCGCCATGCCGCAGCGATCTCCTCAAGTTGCGCGGTGGTGGCCAGTTCCTGACGCAGCAGCTGGTGAGCCACGCCAGAATGAAGGATCCGGTCGGCCCACATCCCGCCCCACCACTGGCGGGTCTCTGCCGTCGCGTAGCACCAGAGGCTGCCGGTGGGCGTGACGTCGTCGAATCCCGCCTCGAGGGCCCATGACAGCAGGCGCCGGCCCGCATCCGGTTCGCCGTGGTTGGCCCGGGCCGCGCGCCGGTAGAGGTCACGCCAAAGGTCCAGGGCCGGCAGCTGCGGGAACCAGATAAAACCCGCGTAGTCCGCGTCGCGGGCCGCGACAATCCCGCCCGGCGCGCACACCCGCCGCATCTCACGCAGCACCCGTACCGGATCGGCGACGTGCTGGAGCAGCTGGTGGGCGTGCACGACGTCGAATGTGTCGTCCGCGAAGCCGAGTCGGTGCGCGTCGGCGATCGCAAAGGAGACGTTCGGCAGGTTGCGCCGCTGCATCTCCGCGCGCGCCACGTCGAGGACCGGGTCGACCATGTCGACGGCCGCCACCGGGCCGGGCGCGACGCGGGCGGCGAGATCGGCGGTGATGGTCCCCGGGCCGCATCCGATGTCGAGCACGGAGAGCCCCGGCCTCAGGTGCGGCAGCAGGTAGGCCGCGGAGTCGTCGGCGGTGCGGCGCTGGTGTCCCTGCAGCACCGACTCGTGATGTCCGTGGGTGTAGCCGGCCCGCTGTGCCTCGCTCATCTGAGTCCTAACTAACTTCAGTCGACCGGGACGTCGAGGATCGGGCCGTCGACACCGGCGCCGGGGCCGTCGAAATGCCACCACTCACCCGCGTACACGGTCAGCCCACCGTGATTCATCACCGTCCGCAGCCGCGCCCTGTTCGCCTGCGCCTCCGCGCTGACACCCTGGGTTGCGAATGCCTTTGCACGTGAGGTGAAGTCATCGAAGCCCGTGCCCATGTCGGCCAGGCACACGCCGTCGGCGACCCGATCCGATGGACACGGCCGTGTCGCGCTGGTGAACGTCAGGTCAACCGAGCGGCCGGACTCATGGCTGTGCGCGTAGGCACCCGGCCGCGCGACCCAGGCCGGGTTGGGGACGACGTTGAACATCTCGACCTGAACGTCGTGCGGCCGGTAGCAATCCCAGAACACCAGCGCGTGCCCCTGCGGCCGCAGCGCCGCCGCGGCCGCCGCGAGTCCCTGAGCCAGCGATCGGTGCACGAGGCAGCGGGCGTGCGAAGGGTACAGCTGCATGTGGGTGAAGTTGTCCGTCGTCGCGTAGCGCAGATCGATGATGGCGTCCGGAACGACGCTGCGGACATCGACGAAATCGGCCGCGCGGGCGGCGTCGCTGACCGGCGGCACAGCGGGGTCGGCCGCGGTGCGCGGAACTGCGCAGGCCCCGGCGGCCAGCGCGGCGGCGATCGTAAGCCGATGGAACGGGGCCATCTGAGTATTGTCGCGGGTCATCGCGGATTCGGTCGATGTCCCGTCGACGCGGATGAGCTGGGTCCGGTGGCAACCAACCTCAATCAGCTTCATGCGACCGAGATGCACACGTCGAAGACCGGACACGCCGAACCGACCATCGAGTGCATGACCCGTGTCTATGCAGGTAAAGAATGGTGGCCAGGGGCGGGATCCGAAGCACGGCCGGAGCCGCGGACGCCGGTAGACCGCGAGTGCCCGAGACCGTCAAGGCCGCAGGGCACGACAGCGGCAGCGATCGGTCGGACGGCGGGAGCCGCGTAGGTCGTGTTCCGGCTGGGACCCGCGGGCTTGTTATATGTTTATATGCGCCAAAAGTGTCCGCGACACGGCCGAGGGTGAAGTTAGCTCGGAGCTGTCGGCCGCGGAGACCCTTGGGCTGAGGTTCCCTAGCTAGCCCCGATCTGGTGGCGTCGGCGGCGGCACTATTTGAGCCGGCGCAGCTACGGGCATACGGGCGGGACAGGAGGTTGTCCCGGGTCTCGTAGAAATTGAGGTGGCGGTCCCCCGCTCGTGACCTGCCGTGTGGTAGGTCTCGGGCGTTCCGCAAGAACACCGAGAGAAGGGGACCGTTATGAAGAAGAGTAGCCAAA
>JAQTVU010000202.1 GCA_028706695.1 Mycobacterium sp. | reverse complement strand
CGGTCTCCGAGGCCGACGACCCCGGCACCGCCGCAGTACGGCGGCTGGCGCTGGCGATCATCAACGCGGCGGCGGCGGCCGCGGAGGTGGGGACCCGCGTCGAGCGCGTCTCCGCCGCGATGGCCGGCGGCCGGACCTACGCGGCGAACACCGACAACGCGCCGGCGATCGAGAACCCGGACGCCGGCGGCCAACCGCGCAAAGGGCTGCTGCCGACGACCCGGCAGGCCATCCAGGTGTCGGTCGCCGCGTCATTGGCCATCGTCGCCGGCGAGGTGGTGTCGCCGGCCCGGTGGTATTGGGCGGTCATCGCGGCGTTTGTGATCTTCGCGGGCACCAACTCCTGGGGCGAGACCCTCACCAAAGGCTGGCAGCGGCTGGCGGGCACGGCGTTGGGCGTGCCCTGCGGCATGGTGGTGGCCACGCTGGTGTCGGGCAAAACCGTTGTCTCGGTCCTCCTGGTTTTCGTCTGCCTGTTCTGCGCGTTCTATTTCATGACGGTCAGCTACAGCCTGATGATTCTCTGGATCACCACGATGCTGGCGTTGCTGTACGGCCTGCTCGGCGAGTTCAGCGTCGACGTGTTGCTGTTGCGGATCGAGGAGACCGCGCTGGGCGCCGTCATCGGGGTCGGGGTGGCCATCCTGGTGCTGCCGACCAACACCCGAACCGCCATCCGCGGCGACGCTCGCATCTTCATGACGGCGCTGTCCGCGTTGATCGAGACGTCCACCCACGCCATGTTCGGCGGCGGGGAGGCCATGGCCCCCACCGAGCAGGCCCGCCAACTCGACCGGGACCTGCAGCGGTTCCGGACCACCGCCAAGCCGATCCTGGCCGGGATCGCCGGCTTCGGCGGCCGCAGAAGCATTCAGCGTGGGCTGCAACTGTTCACCGCCTGTGACCACTTCGGACGCACCCTGGCCCATGACGCCGAGCGCTTCCAGGACGCCGCCGACTGCCCGGAGCTGGCCGACGCGTTCACCTCGGCCGCCGCGCGGACCCGCCGCAACATCGACGCGCTGGTGGCCGCCATCGACGGGGCCCATGCGCCGATCATTGCCTCGCCCACCGACGAACTCGACGCCGCCGAGACGCTGGCCCGGCGGCGAGACGCCGAGTCGCCGCCACGCCCCGACACCCGGCGAATCCTGCGGGCGGTGCACGCGCTTCGGCAGATCGACCGGGCCGTCGCCACCGCGGCCGCCGACCTCGGGGCGCGCGACGGCGCGACGCTGTCGAGCCTGACCCCGCGCTGACGCCGGCCGCATGCGCGGGCGCTGCCGAACTCGCGCCAAGGCGTGGCGGCGATATCGACCTGCGCCGGTGTGCCGGGTTCGATTCGCGGTCGCCCCTGACCGGCCCTACCCTCGTGGGTTACCGGATCGTAACGGGGGATTTGTTGATGGGTATCGGCGCCGGACGACGCGCGGCCGGAGGTGGGACCGCCGCGATCGCGTCGGCCGTATCTCTGCTCGTCGCCTCCTGCTCGGAAACCGCATCCCCGCCCGCGGCGACGACGACCACGTCGGTCTCGGCGTCGAAGACCACCAGCACCGCGCAAGTCCCGCCACCGGCTTCGGTCACCGGCCCGCTGGAGCGGGACTGGAAGACCTACGGCGGAACGGCGTATTTCGGTTGCCCCGAGAGGTACCGTTCCGGAAAATCGGCGCTCGAGGACATCCGGCCGAAGGTTTTCGACACGAAAACCGGCCGATACGTCACCCCGGCCATACCCATGCTCGCCGCGGGGCAGAATGTCGTCGGCGGGATGTGCGCGCTCTCCGGGACGGTCGACGACATGAGGGTCGTCTATCTCGTCACGACACGTCCGGCCGCGCAGGCGGTGGCACCGGAAACCAGCAAAACCACCGCCTATACCTTCGACTTCAAGTCGGATCACCCGTTGGCGACAAAAGAACTACAACCCCCCGCGCCCGACCTGAAACTGGCGCCGGCAAAAAATTGGGCCCTGTTGGCGACGGCCTCCGGCGTGGCATGGGTGAACGCCTTCACCAACGGGCCCGCCCCGGCGTCACCGCCCCGAACAGTCGTGCTATCCCACACCGACCTGTCGACGTTGTGGGACGATCCACAGCCGGGTCAGGTGTGGCAGGATGTGCTGGCGTTTCAGCGCAGCGCCGACGCCGGGAAGAATTCCGGCGCCGAACTGCGCCGACCGACCGGGGAACAGATCTACCAGGACAACGACGTCCGGACCGTCGACGGCGAAATGTCCGACGGGCCGGACAAGCTGGTGCAGATCACCCGCTGGGATTCGTTCAGCCCCGCGGTGGTGTCGACGGCGTTTTTCGACCTGAGTTCCAAATCCCTGATCAAGATCGGTGACGCGGACCGGCTTCGCGGCGGCGGCCTGGCCACCACGCTATCGGACGGCAAGTTGTTCGTCGACGGCCGCGGTTCGGACAATTCGCCGTTCGGCTTCGGGGTATGGGATCTGCGCGGCCAGCAGTGGGACTTGCTGAAGACCCGAGACGACGCCGAGAAGATGTCGATTTCCCAGCTGGCGTTTTTCGGGGACCACCTCTATATCACGCACGTCAACGGCACATTCTCGGTGCTGGCCTTACCCGCGACCGAGCCGGTCGCCGCCAACTGGTCGGTCCGGCCGTTCGGGCGGATATCCGGCTGGACGCTGGTCTGTCGGGGTGCGGCGTCGGTGAGCGGCGAGTGCAAGCAGATCGTCTTGGTGCAAGACCGGGATGGCCACTACCCCGGCCCGTGGTTTTGATCGATCGTTCAGAGCCAGCCGAGGGCCTGGGGAACCATGTACAGCCCAAAGGCGATGACCACCAGGCACAGCGTGCGGGTGATGTACTTGCGCGGTCCGCGCATGCGCCACTGCTCCGGCAGGGCCCGGGCTTCCAGCGCCAGCAGCAGCCCCAGCACGATGGGCAGCAGCAACGCGTTCATGACTTCTACGTCGACAGCCAGGTTGACCAAATCGACGCTGCCCAGCACCAACACGGCACCGAGGATGTGGGCCAGCGCGTAGGTGATGTAGAACTTGGCGGTGGCGCGGTCGGGCCGCTCGTTGAGGGTGTGCCGCCACCCGAACACCTCGGCGAGTCCCCAGGCGCCGGCGAGCGAAGAGACGATTGCGGCGACCAGCGCCGCGCCCAGCATTCCGAGGCCGAACAGGACGGTGCCGCCGACGCGACCCAAATACGGGGTGAGCGCGTGCGAGATCTGGCCGACGGTCTGCAGCGCCGTCCCGCCGTTGTGGGTGCCGATCGTCGCCGCGACCGTGACGACCACCGCGATCATGATCAGCTGGGTCAGCACCGCGCCGGCGGCCGTGTCGTAGCGGGCCTGGCGCACCGTGGCCACCGACAATTTCTTGTCGACGACCGCGCCCTGCTGATAGAACACCATCCACGGCATGATCACCGCGCCGACGTTGGCGGCCACCAGCATCAGATAGGAGGGGTCGCCCAGCGGCATCGACACCAGGCCCTGCGCGAGCGCATGCGGTTGCGGGCGCGCCATGAACATGGCGACCAGAAACGCCAGTTCGGCCCCGCCCAGAATGAGACCGATGCGTTCGACGCGCCGGTAGCTGCCGGTGAGCGCCAGGCCCAGCAGCGCCAGCGTCGCGATCGGGATGCTCACCCATCGCGAGATGCCGAAGAGTTCACCGACCCCGGCCACGCCGGCGAACTCGCTGAGCAACGCCCCGATCGCCGAGGCGAACAGGGTGAACGCCGAAACCCACGCCCAGCCGCAACCGAAGCGCTCCCGAATGAGAGCGCCGTGTCCGCGGCCGGTGACAATGCCAAGCCGCACTGTCATTTCCTGCACCACGTACAGGATCGGCATCAGGATCAGTTGCGGCAGCACCATCCGGTAGCCCCACGATGCGCCCGACTGCGACGCCGTGATCAGCGACCCGGCGTCGGTGTCGGCGAACATGACAACAAGACCGGGGCCCCACACCGACAGCAGCCCCCACCGCAGCCAGCGGATCCGGCCACGCACCGACACCGATGACCGATCGCCGGATTCGTCCGCCACCCGTGTGGTTGTATCGGTCACCCTCGGCCAACCCTTTCGTGACAGCGAGCTTGGTTCGACATGCGGCCAGGCGCCGACACCGAAAGGACAGCATTTCGCAGCCCATCCTTGGAGAATAAACTAAGGCTGACCTAACCGGCGATGGGCCCGGCCGGACCGGCAACCTGAGCGCCTTCGACTCGGGCGCGGAGCAATGCCCGAAGTGCCTAACAGCCGTCCGTACAGTTCCACAAGGAGCAACCGCGCACCGGCGGCGAGGAAGTGACGAACCCGGCGTCACCGTACGACACGCGGTGCCGCTGTCTGCAAAGCAGCGGAAATCAAGATCAACTCGTTAGCCGCCCGGGGAAAACTTGCTTGGCTCACCATGACGTTTTCGGACCCGAGAGTTGAAATTCAAATTTGGCGCCGTTACTTTTCCACTCTTCCACGGGTCCGAACCGCGGCCAGGAAAGACGATTGCCTTGAGCCTTGAGCTAGTCTTTTATCGACGCGCAGCTCGTCAGAGATTGGCTTCTGGATCGTTCAGCAGGTACTGGCGATCAGGTTCGGGGTACACATAATCGCAATAGTTCGGATGGTCGAAAAGATGCAGCACGTACATACCTTCGATCCACCGCTCGTCCATAGGCAACATTTTGTAGCGCAACCCGTGGATCTTGTCGAGCTTGCGGTGCTGCGACCGTTCGTTGAACTCGCTGATCGCGAGGAGCTCCCCGGTGAAACGAGAGCAGTATTCGTCGTGCAGGCAGACGGTGTCATCGAAGTAACAGAATACTCGTGGCAGGAACCGCGACGGATCGGCGAAAAAGAAGGCGTCAAACGCGCTGACAGTCGCAGAGTAGTAATCCATGTCGAACGACATAAACCCGATCGGTGGCGGCTCGGTAGCCAGATATTGTGGCCCCGTCCGCGTGACGTCACCGATGTGTAGCTGCGCGAACCTAAGGCGAGCGCGCAGCCGATCCTCGTCCATCGAGAAGAATCCGGGCTGCCATAGATAGGGCATGTCACGATAATCGACCGGCGTCGGCATTCCAGTCCCCAGATCAAAGCCTGCGACGTCACTGCGAACGCCGTACTCGTCGGCGAGAATCGACGCAATGCGCTCAAGTTGGACCAGCCCGTTGCCGCTCGCCACGCCCAATTCCAGCAAGCTGACCGCTTCGAGCTGCAAAGCCGCCGCTAACCGAACCGCACAGAGCGATCCGTAAGCGTACTGGGGATAATCCGGCGAAGACCGTACCAACGGCGGCGGTCCTGGCGGCAACGGTTCGAGCCTGACCGTGGAGCCCCTGCGGCCGTGACGGCCAGTTGTCGACATGGGCGTTCGATCCTTTCTTGGGGGTTCTTGGGGGGTTCTGGGGGATGATCCAACGGTAGCAAGCTGTGCCCATGCCGATCAGTCCATGCGGTCAGCGGGAATGCCGCCCAGCGGCGCCGAATCACAAAGAAGCTGTTGG
>JAQTVU010000201.1 GCA_028706695.1 Mycobacterium sp. | reverse complement strand
CGATGACGTCAAGACGTTCCACGACGGCCGCGAACCCGACCAAAGCGGCAGTGTCTTCGGCATCGCGTTGACGGCGCGACGGGCGGCCTCCAGGCGGTGACGGGGCGCAACGCCGGCGGTTCGGCTTCGCGCCCAAACGAATACGCCGATGTTCCAGACATGTTCCGCGAGTTGGCGAAGTTGCCGGCCGACTCGATGGAATTTCAGCGCCACCGGGACAAGATCGTGGAACGGTGTCTGCCGCTGGCCGATCACATCGCCCGCCGGTTCGAGGGTCGCGGCGAACCCCGCGACGACCTGGTTCAGGTCGCGCGGGTCGGGCTGGTCAACGCCGTGGTGCGCTTCGATGTCGCGACGGGATCGGACTTCGTGTCGTTCGCGGTCCCGACGATCATGGGTGAGGTTCGGCGCCACTTCCGGGACAACAGCTGGTCGGTCAAGGTTCCACGGCGGCTGAAGGAACTGCACCTGCGCCTCGGCACCGCCACCGCGGACCTCTCGCAACGGCTCGGCCGGGCGCCCACGGCAACCGAACTCGCCTCGGAACTCGGCATGGACCGTGAGGAGGTCGTCGAGGGCCTGGTGGCGGGCAGCTCCTACAACACCTTGTCCATCGACACGGGCGGTGGGAGCAACGAGGAGGACGAAGCGCGTGCCATCGCCGACACCCTGGGCGACGTGGACGCCGGCCTGGACCGGATCGAGAACCGCGAAGCGCTGCGCCCGTTGCTCGAGGCGCTGCCCGAGCGGGAGCGGACGGTACTCGTGCTCAGGTTCTTCGAGTCGATGACGCAGACGCAGATCGCCGAGCGGGTCGGCATCTCACAGATGCACGTCTCGCGGTTGCTGGCGAAGTCGCTAACGCGACTGCGGGACCAGCTGGAGTAGCCGCCGCTGCCTGTCGCCGCCGGCCGGGGTGTCCGCCTGCAACAGCGGTTCCTCCTGCGGTGTCGTCACCGGTAGCGTGCCGTCGGGGTCGCAGATCCGCAGCAGCCGCGCCACCGCGGCGCTGGGAACCATCGCCCAGTCGGCCTGGGCGTCCGAGCACACCACGTTGATCCGGTGCAGCGCCGAGAAACCCGCGGTACCAATGAAATTTAATCCGCGCAGATCCAGGACCACGCGCTTGGAACGAGGGACACTGCGCTCCACGCACGACGCCAGCTGGTCGGCGTTGGCGGCGTCGAGTTCACCGTCCGCGGTGACCACGGTGCCGGCCGGGCCCCGGCTGGCGCTGAACTGGGCGGTGCGGCATTGTTGCCAAGATTGGGCCACAGACATTGCTTGACTCCATCGAGGAGGAGGACTCGGTGCTGCGGATGTGCGCCGGGCGGGTAACGGCGCGGCGAACCGGCAGTTCGTTTGCCCCGCGTACCCGACGAGATCCGGGTGGCTGTGAACTCAACCTGACCGAAACGCTACCCGCGGCGGGGCGGACCGACAATGTTTCCCGACCGACTCCTAATAAACTCCGGTAAACCAGGTTAAATCCAGCGTAAACACGTCGACGGTGAAGTGGTCTACCGGCTTATTTGATCTCGGCCAGCACGCTGCCCTGGGTGATGGCGGCGCCGGCCTCCACCGCGAGCCCGGTGATGATGCCGTCCTTGTGCGCGGTGACGGGATTCTCCATCTTCATGGCCTCGAGCACCACCACCAGGTCGCCGACGGAAACCTCCTGTCCCTCCTCGACCGCCACCTTCACCACGGTGCCCTGCATGGGCGCGGTGACCGCGTCGCCGGAGGCCGTCACGCCCGCATGCGACCCGCGCTTGCGGGGCTTCGGCTTCTTGCGGATGACACCGGCGGGGTCGCAACCGGCGCCGCCCGAAAACGCCATGTCGGCCGGCAGCGAGACCTCGAGCCGGCGGCCGTCGACCTCGACCACCACCTTCTGCCGCGGCCGGATGTCTTCGTCGTCGAGGGATTCACCGGCGGCGAAGGGCTCGACCGTGTTGTTCCACTCGGTCTCGATCCAGCGGGTGTGCACGGCGAAGCCCTCGTCGTCGCCGACGAACGCCGGGTCGGAGACCACGGCACGGTGGAACGGGATCACGGTGGCCAGGCCTTCGACGTGGAACTCGTCGAGTGCGCGTCGGGCGCGCTGGAGGGCCTCGGTGCGGGTGGCGCCGTACACGATCAGCTTGGCCAGCATCGAGTCGAACTGCCCGCCGATCACCGAGCCGGTCTCGACACCCGAATCCAGCCGCACCCCGGGCCCGGCCGGCGGGTCGAACCGGGTCACCGGCCCGGGCGCGGGCAGGAAGCCGCGGCCCGCGTCCTCGCCGTTGATGCGGAACTCGAAGGCGTGGCCGCGCGGCGTCGGGTCCTCGGTCAGGTCGAGCCGTTCGCCGTTGGCGATGCGGAACTGCTCGCGCACCAGGTCGATGCCCGCGGTCTGCTCGGTGACCGGGTGCTCGACCTGCAGCCGGGTGTTGACCTCGAGGAACGAGATCAGCCCGTCCCGGCCGACCAGGTACTCGACGGTGCCGGCGCCGTAGTAGTGCGCCTCCTTGCAGATGCGCTTGGCCGACTCGTGAATCTCCTTGCGCTGCGCGTCGGTCAAAAACGGCGCCGGGGCCTCCTCGACGAGCTTCTGGAACCGGCGCTGCAGCGAGCAGTCGCGGGTGCCCGCGACGACGACGTTGCCGTGCTGGTCGGCGATGATCTGGGCCTCGACGTGGCGGGGCTTGTCCAGGTAGCGCTCCACGAAGCACTCGCCGCGGCCGAAGGCGGCCGTGGCCTCGCGCACCGCCGACTCGTACAGCTCGGGAATCTCCTCGATGGTGCGGGCGACCTTCATGCCCTTGCCGCCGCCGCCGAAGGCGGCCTTGATCGCGATCGGGACGCCGTACTCGCGGGCGAAGGCCACCACCTCGTCGGCGTCCTTGACCGGGTCGGGGGTCCCGGCCACCAGCGGGGCCTGGGCGCGGGCGGCGATGTGGCGGGCGGTGACCTTGTCGCCGAGGTCGCGGATCGACTGCGGGCTGGGCCCCACCCAGATCAGGCCGGCGTCGATCACCGCCTGGGCGAAGTCGGCGTTCTCCGAGAGGAAGCCGTAGCCGGGGTGGATGGCGTTGGCGCCGGACTTGGCCGCCGCGTCGAGGATCTTGGCGACGTCCAGGTAGGACTCCGCGGAGGTCTGGCCGCCCAGGGCGAAGGCCTCGTCGGCCAGCCGCACGTGCGGGGCGTCGGCGTCCGGCTCGGCGTACACCGCCACGCTCGGCAGTCCCGCGTCGCGGGCCGCCCGGATCACCCGGACAGCGATCTCGCCGCGGTTGGCGACGAGCACTTTGGCGATCCTGGAGCTGGCGTGACTAGCCACTGCGCCTCCTGTTTGGCATATCTCAGACGTCTACCGGTGTCGCTCGGTGTTTCCGCGGGCTTCTCTAGTCTTCTCTAAGAGAGTTTCTTACAACTCCGGGGAAGTCTAAGCGGCGCGCCGTCGGGCGGCTGAGGCGGTGCCGGGATCAGGGATTTCACGATCCCTCCCGCCCCTCCCGCCCCTCCCGCCCCTCCCGCCTCTCCTGCCCCTCCTGGAGCCGCCGTTTGATGCGGGCGAGCATCGCCGACATGCCCCGCAGCCGCAACGGGCTGATCAGGTCGGCCAATCCCAGCTCGGAGTAGAAGCCCTCGGGGACCGCCAGGATGTCGGCGGCGGGCTGTTTGTCGAGGCCGGCGGCCAGGATCGAGGCGAACCCGCGGGTGGTAGGGGCCTCGGCGGGTGCGCTGAAATACAGCCGGACCCGGTCCGGGTCGGCGGCGTCGACGTGCAGAAACAGCGGTGTCTGGCATTCGGGCACCGGCTCCATCGCCGCCTCTGCCAGGTCGGCGGGCAGCTCGGGCAGGTCTTCGGCGAACTCCAGCAGCAGCCTGAGTTTGTCCTGGCCCTGGACTTCGCCGAAGTCGGACACCACCTCGGCCAGCGGCGCGGGCAGATTCATCGCACGGGCACGGCTCCGGGACTCTCGCCCGCGACGATCGGCACCCGCACGGTGTTGCCCCACTCGGTCCACGACCCGTCGTAGTTGCGCACCCCGGGCCTGCCCAGCAAGTGGGTGAGCACGAACCAGGTGTGGCTGGAACGCTCCCCGATGCGGCAGTAGACGATGGTTTTGCCGTCCGGGCCGAGGAACCCGTAGAGCTCCTCGAGTTCCGCGCGGCTGCGGAACCGTCCGCTGTCGCCGACGGCCTTGCTCCACGGGATCGACCGCGCGGTGGGGATGTGGCCGGCGCGCAGGACGCCTTCCTCGGGGTAGTCGGGCATGTGGGTGCGCTGGCCGGTGTACTCCTCTGGGGAACGCACGTCGATCAGCGGCTCGGAGCCCAGGGCCGCCAGCACGTCGTCTTTGAAGGCGCGGATGGGTTCGTCGTTGCGCTGCACGACGGGGTAGCCCGTCGAGGTCTTCGTCGGCACTTCCAGGCTGGTGTCGCGCCCCTCGGAAAGCCAGAGGTTGCGCCCGCCGTTGAGCAGACGCACGTCGGAGTGACCGAACAAGGTGAACACCCACAGCGCGTAGGCCGCCCACCAGTTGCTCTTGTCGCCGTAGATCACCACGGTGTCGTCGCGGGAGATGCCCTTGCGGTTCATCAGGTCAGCGAACTGCTCGCCGGTGATGTAGTCGCGCACCGGGGCGTCGTTGAGGTCGGTGTGCCAGTCGATCTTCACCGCGCCGGGGATGTGGCCGACGTCGTAGAGCAGCACGTCCTCGTCGGATTCGACGATCGCCAGCCCCGGCGCGCCCAGGTGCGCGGACAACCAGTCGGCGGTGACCAGTCGTTCGGAGTGGGCGTAGCCCGCGAGGGAGGGGCTTGGGTCGGGGGGCAAGGCCACGCACCCGAGCCTACCGTCGGCCCGAAATCGACGTCACCACCGCTGGCATCCGGCACCCGCAACCGGCTGCGACGACGACCTTGGACGGCGCCGAGGCGGGCGGCGGGGGGGTTATGTCCGGCTTATGTCTGAAGGTGGCTTAGGTCTGGGCGATCTCGGTCGACGGGTTTGCCGCCCACAGCGCGGCGATGGACAGCCCGGCCCCGCGCAGCAGCGACCGCGTCACCGGCAGCCCGATGCCCACCACGGCCGACCAGTCGCCGTCGACGCCGTCGATGAACCATCCGCCCAGCCGGTCGAGGGTGAAGCCGCCGGCGACCTGCAACGACTCCCCGGATGCCAGGTAGGCCTCGAGGTCGTCGGGCGGGGGTGTCCCGAAGCGCACCGTGGTGGTTGTGGTTGCGGCGGCCGTGTGCACGATGACGTTGCCTTGCAGCCGGATGACGCAGTGGCCGGTGTGAAGTTGACCGGCGCGGCCGGCCATGGACCGCCACAGATCCCGGGCGGCGTCGACGCATTCCGGCTTGCCGCACAGCCGGCCGTCCAGGTAGAACATGGAATCGCAGCCGATCACCACGCAGTCGGCGGCGATGTCGCCGGTCAGCTCGCCGGCCACGCGTTCGGCTTTGGCCCGGGCGAGCGCGCACACCAGCTCATCGGGCGACACGTCCG
>JAQTVU010000200.1 GCA_028706695.1 Mycobacterium sp. | reverse complement strand
CAGTGCGGTTTCGCCGGTCACGCCCCGGCGCCCAGCCTGGCGTTTTCTCGAATCCGCGCAGGATCTGCGACAATACCAGTTAGCTGTTACGCAAATGTGACGCTGTCGGATAATCCCGGAGGGCCTTTGCATGTCGAATCCGCGCCGTGCAGACGGCGATCCGCTGCGCTGGGGTGACCGCGGCGCAGCAGTGATCGAGATCCGGGCCGCGCTGGCGTCGCTGGGATTCCTGGACAATCCCGACGAAGACCCGACGACCGGTCAGCATGTGGCCCTCGAGTTCTTCGACGGCCATCTCGACCGCGCCGTGCGCGCGTTCCAGCAGCACCGCGGATTGCTTGTGGACGGCATCGTCGGCGAGGCGACCTACCGGGCGTTGCAGGAGGCGTCCTACCGGCTGGGTGCCCGCACCCTCTACCACCAATTCGGAGCCCCACTCTACGGCGACGACGTCGCCACGCTGCAGGCCCGACTGCAGGAGCTCGGCTTCTACACCGGCCTGGTCGACGGCCACTTCGGGATGCAGACCCACAACGCGCTGATGTCCTACCAGCGTGAATACGGCCTTGTCGCCGACGGGATCTGCGGACCGGAGACGTTGCGCTCCTTGTACTTTCTGAGCGCACGCGTCACCGGCGGTTCGCTGCACGCCATCCGCGAAGAGGAACTCGTCCGGCGATCGGGCCCCAAGCTGTCGGGTAAGCGGATCGTCATCGATCCGGGCCGCGGCGGGTCGGACCACGGGTTGATCACCCAAGGCCCATCGGGACCGATAAGTGAAGCGGACATGTTGTGGGACTTGGCAAGTCGGCTGGAGGGTCGGATGACCGCGATCGGTATGGAAACCTTCCTGTCGCGGTCCACCAATCGCAACCCCTCGGATGCCGAGCGGGCCGCAACGGCCAATGACGTTGGCGCAGATCTGATGATCAGTCTGCGGTGCGAGAGCCAACGCACCCAGGCGGCCAACGGGGTGGCTTCGTTCCACTTCGGCAACTCGCATGGTTCGGTCTCCACCATCGGCCGCAACCTCGCCGACTTCATTCAGCGGGAAGTCGTGGCGCGCACGGGTTTACGTGACTGCCGCACGCACGGTCGGACGTGGGACCTGTTGCGTTTGACGCGGATGCCGACCGTGCAGGTCGACGTCGGCTACATCACCAACCCGCGCGATCGCACGATGCTCATCTGCACACAGACCCGCGATGCCATCGCCGAAGGAATCCTCGCTGCGGTCAAGCGGCTCTACCTGCTGGGCAAAAACGACCGGCCGACGGGCACCTTCACGTTCGCCGAGCTGCTCGCGCACGAGTTGTCGGTCGAACGCGCAAGCAGGCTGGGCGGCTCTTAACCGGCTTCGGTGAGCTGCAAGGGATCTGCAACGGATCTGCCAGGGTGTTGGCGATAGCAGACGACGACCCCGCTCCGACCGGCTGCTGCAGCTCAGCATTCGCGAGCAGACGTTCCAGCGCCGCCTCGACCTCGGCCTTCCATCCGAAGTCCTTGTCCAACTCCAGTCGCAACCGCGGGAAGTACTTGTGCGGCGCCACGACGACGAAGCCCGCCCGCTGCAGAAAATCCGCCTCGATGACGCAGTGTTCGATCGAGCAATCCCCGAGCACTTCCACCACCGTGCGAAGGCCGGGTTCGGCCACGCGCGGATCCTGCAACTCGGATGCCTCGGGCGTTCGGCCGAATGCCTCCAGCGCGCGGACTCCACGTCGAACCAGCTCGTCGATCACCCGCGCGACCAACGCGTGCGGCAGGTCGTCGGTGGCCTGACCGGGTTCGGTACCCATCGAGGTCAGCAGCACCGCATCCGCCGACACGGGTCCGGTCGGGAACCGCTGCGCCCGGGGCACCACACCCGGTGGCGCGTAGAGGATGTATCCCACGCACGGCGGCTCCCCGTCGGTGTCGCCCTCGACGGCCAGCGTCGCTACCTGGCCGCATGACCCCCACTCCAGCATCACCATCGACAGCCAGGCTTCCTTTTCGAATTCGGGATCGGCGAGGTGACCGTGGCCACCGAGGGTTGCAGGGTCGACCTCCCAGAAGACGCAGCGGCGCGCGTGCTTGGGAAGTTGCTCGAAAGCCTCGAGCCGTAGCGGCGTGATTCGTGCAGACACAGGCCTCCTGGCGTCCGTGCGGTACCGCAGCCACTGGCGTCGACGGCCTCTCCAGGATAGGAGGGTTCGTCGTTATTGGACTAGTGTTGCCCTTGCCACTCCGGGCGCCCGGCCCAGCTTGCCGGCGGCGCGGCGAATGCCGTAACCGCTTGAGCCGCAACCGCTGCCCGCAGGCCATGGAACGCCCGGCGCACCGGGCCGTCACAGTGACGTAACCGCGCAATATGGCCCGGCGGCGGGCGCAATGTGGCCGGGGTCATGCCCCACGCGCGACCATCGCATCGACGATCCGTTGCAGGTCGTCGACGGAGCCGAATTCCACCACGATTTTGCCCTTGCGTTTCCCGAGGCTGACCGTCACCCGGGTGTCGAACGCGGTGGAGAGCCGCTCCGCGACATCGTGCAGACCGGGCATCTGAATCGGTTTGCGGCGCGGGGGCGCCGGCCTGCTGGCGCCGCCCCGGTTGGCCAGGGTGACCGCCTCCTCGGTGGCCCGCACCGACAGTCCCTCGGCGACGATGCGGGCGGCCAGCTCCTCCTGCGCTTCGGGACCGGCGGTCAGTGACAGCAGTGCGCGGGCATGTCCGGCCGAAAGCACGCCCGCGGCGACCCGGCGCTGCACCGGGATCGGCAGTTTGAGCAACCGAATCATGTTGGTGATCAACGGTCGGGAGCGGCCGATGCGGGACGCCAGTTCATCGTGGGTGACGCCAAATTCGTCGAGCAACTGCTGATAAGCTGCCGCCTCTTCCAACGGGTTCAGCTGGACCCGATGGATGTTCTCCAGTAGGGCGTCGCGCAGTAGGTTCTCGTCGCCGGTGTCGCGCACGATGGCCGGGATGGTGACCAGACCGGCCTCCTGGGCCGCCCGCCAGCGTCGCTCCCCCATCACGATCTGGTATCGGGCTCCGCTCCCCGCTCCCGATACCGAGCGCACCACGATCGGTTGCAAGAGGCCGAACTCGCGGATCGAGTGCACCAGCTCCGACAGCGCCTCCCCGTCGAAGACCTGTCGGGGCTGCCGTGGATTGGGTTCGATGTCGGCCGGGGCGATTTCGCGGTAGACCGCACCCATCGGGGCCGGCGCCTGGGCTGGGCCCCCGATGAGGACGTCGGCGGCGGCGTCCCCCATCCGCGGCCCAAGGGCCGCCCGACCCGGGTCGGCGTTAGCGGGTCCCGTCGGGATCAGCGAAGCCAGGCCCCGGCCAAGACCACCCTTTTTACGTAATGGCTGCGTCATGGTCTTCCCTTCACGAGGACGAGTCGGCGCGCTGAGCGATTTCCCGGCTGGCGTCGATATAGCTCATTGCCCCCCGCGAGCCGGGGTCGTAGTCGATGATCGTCATGCTGTAGCCGGGGGCTTCCGAAACCTTGACGCTGCGCGGGATGACGGTGCGCAGCACCTTGCTACCGAAGTACCGACGCACCTCGACGGCCACCTGGTCGGCAAGCTTCGTGCGCGCGTCATACATGGTGAGGACCACGGTGGTCACCTCGAGCGCCGGATTGAGGTGTGCCTTTACCATCTCGATGTTGCGCATCAGTTGCGATACGCCCTCGAGCGCGTAGTACTCGCACTGGATCGGGATCAGCACTTCGGGTGCGGCGACAAGCGCATTGATGGTCAGCAGCCCCAGCGACGGCGGGCAATCGACGAAGACGTAATCGAAGTCGAACTCGTCGAGTTCGGCCAGCGCGGCGCGCAACCGGTTCTCTCGGGCCACCATGCTCACCAATTCGATCTCGGCGCCGGCCAGGTCGATCGTCGCCGGAACGCAGAACAGTCGGTCACTGTGCGGGCTACGCCGCACCGCCGCCCGTAGCGGGACGTCACCGAGAAGCACCTCGTACGACGATGGCGTGCCGGACTGCCGGTCCGCGATACCCAACGCGGTGCTTGCGTTGCCTTGCGGGTCGAGGTCGACGACGAGGGCCTTGAGGCCTTGCACCGCCAGGGCAGCGGCCAGGTTGACCGCGGTCGTGGTCTTGCCTACCCCCCCTTTTTGGTTGGCGACGGTAAACACCCGCCGCCGGCGGGGACGCTGCAGCGGTTCGTAGGCGGTGTGCAGTACCCGCATCGCCCGCTCCGCGGCCGCAGCAATCGGGGTGTCCACCTCGTTGGACGTTTCACGTGAAACCTTCACCATTGCGCTTTCCGCCATTCGATCCGTAGGACGCTCCCTAGCAGGCTCCGTAGCAGGCATTGTCTCCGAGCCGGTTCCCGCACCGCTCGGTACGCCCCGCCGACCGAAACCCGCGCACAATCTTGACTGCAACTCACCGACGACTCCTGTTGCCCCGCCGCGCGCCCCACCGACGATCCCGACCTCCGCGCCGCGCCGCGACTACGGTTGCCGGCTGAGGTAAGAAGCTCGCGCCGCATGTGATCACCTTGGCATCAAGACCGCCCAACGCCTCCATCACACGCCGATGGCGTTCAACTTCTTCTGGAGCGCTTTGGCCTTTGATCGCCAGCATCCGCCCACCCGACCGTAGCAACGGCATGCTCAACCCGGTCAATTTGTCCAGGGACGCCACCGCGCGCGATACGGCGGCGTCCCGGTGGCCGAATCGGTCCCGTACCCAGCGTTCCTCGGCCCGGCCGCGAACCACTTCCACGGCCAATCCGAGTTCGGCGACGGCCTCGGTGAGAAACTGGCTGCGGCGTAGCAGCGGCTCGAGCAGGACAACGTCCAGATCGGACCGCGCGATCGCCAGCGGTATGCCCGGCAATCTCGCTCCGCTGCCGATGTCGATGATCCGCTCCCCCGGGGCGAGAAGTTCTCCGACCACCGCCGAGTTAAGGAGGTGGCGGTCCCACACCCGGTCCAGCTCCCGGGGCCCGAGCAGTCCCCGTTCGACGCCGGGCCCTGCCAGCAGGTCGGCGTAACGCACCGCAAGGTCCAGGCGCGGCCCGAAGACCGCGGATGCGGCCTCGCCCGGCGCCGACACGTCGGCCCGGCAGCCACGCTTGTCCGGCGTGGTTTGGCACCCATCGGCCGACGCATCGTTTTTCACGTGAAACATCCCAACTCGGTATCGATTCGGTTTCACGCGAAACACCGATTCTTGGTCGCACCACCGCCACAGCCAACCGTCGAACTACAGCGGTGTAAGTCAGTCGCGCAGGACCACCACACGCCGCGCCGGCTCCGCGCCCTCGCTTTCGCTGTGCACACCGGGCACCGCCGCGACGGCGTCGTGCACGATCTTGCGCTCGAAAGGGGTCATCGGCGAGAGCTTCTCGCGCTGACCGGATTCCAACACCCGCCGCGCCACCTTGTCGCCGAGCGCGGCCAACTCCTCGCGGCGTCGGCGACGCCAGCCGGCGATGTCGAGCATCAACCGGCACCGCACCCCCGTCTTCTGGTGCACCGCCAGGCGGGTGAGTTCCTGCA
>JAQTVU010000199.1 GCA_028706695.1 Mycobacterium sp. | reverse complement strand
CGCCTCGGCGCGCGCGGCGTTGACGCGCTTACCGGCATCGGCGCGCTGCTCCTTGGGCACGGCGCCCAGCGCTTGTCGCGCCAGGGCCAGCGGCGAACGGTCGCCGAGGTGCTCGGTCTTGACGCGTGCCAACGCGTCCAGGTCGTCGGCGCGTGCGATGGCCCGCCGGGCGGCGTTGATCGCCGCGTCCAGCGCTTCCGGCGACAGATCGACGGGCTGCTCACCCACGCGGCGACATTCTCCTTGCTGGCCTTGCTGGCCTTGCTGGCCTTGCTGACGGGTTGTCCGGGCTGCCCGCAGCGTCGCCGGGCGGGCCTGCGCGCGGCACCGCGGGTCGAGTGCCGATCATAAGTGATACCGAGCGGCCCGCTTCACAGCCGCGCGCCGAGGCGACTTCTAAGACCGGGCGTCTTAGCCGGTCATGACCGGCTCGGGCAGCGGGTCCCGATCCGCGGGCAGGGCATTGCGCGTCAGGACCCGGTCGAGCTTGTAGGCCACCAGCGCGCCCAGCACACCGAAGATCGGCGCGGCAGCCATCGTCGCCCAGTGGTGGGCCAGCAGCAGAAACCCGAACCCGAAGGACCCCGCCAGCATTGCCAACCGCACCGGCGTCCAGTGGATCGGTTGACGCAGCCGGGCCGACACCAGCACGCCGAGGATCACCGCCACCGTGTGACCCGCATCGGTGAAGTCGCCGCCGACGATCGCCGCGGCGATGCCCGCCGCCAGCCACCAGCCGATCCACGCCGCCCGCCAGCGCCTGGGAATCGCCGCCGTCATCGCGCCCAGCACCGCCAAGGCGCCGTAGCTCATCCCGACGTCGGGCGCCCGGGTGATCGACAGGGGCAGCCACCCGCACTCCACCGCCGTGGCTAGCACCGCGGCGATCAGCAGCGTCGCGCCGATGTGGCCGACCGCGAAGGCCACGGCCAGCCGGATCGTCCGCAAATGCAATTCCGCAAGCAGGAGCAGGCAGGTAAGGAACGGCAACCAAAAGTAGAGCGGACCCGCGTCGATGACCAACGCGCTGCCCAGCAGCGTTCCCACGTGCCCGTGGGCCAGGTTGTGCAGGTTGGTGCTGGCATGGTCGATGACGACGTCACGCATCTGCGGACCCAGAATCAGCAGCGCCGAACTGACAGCCAGCAGAATCGCCACGTAACCAACGGTGAACCGGACCCGGGCCAGCCGGGATGAAATGCCCCCAATCATTGGCACCCACTATGCCTGCGGATTGGTCTCTTCGCTTTCATCACAAGCTGGCAACTCCCTGCGAGTCTTGAGTCGATATATCGCCAGGTCCTCGGGCAACCCGGCCGGCTTGGGCGCGAACATGGGTCTACGTGCGCGTTTGGCCACCACACCCAAGTCGTCCAGTTCGCTTTGCGGAATCAGACCCAACGTCGAACCGGACACCATGATTCCACCTTTGGTGGCTCTTTCCATGACCCGGGCGGCGATGTTGACGTCGACGCCGAGCCAGTCAGCGGCCATCCGCTGGGGCCGCCCGGTGTGGATTCCCACCCGCATCCGCGGCGTGTAGCCGGCCACCTCGACCGATTTCATCGCGGCGGACGCGGCGAGCGCCGCCCGTACCGCGACGATCGGATCGCCGAAGACGGCCATGAGGCCGTCGCCGAGCCGTTTGACGATGTGCCCGCCGGCGTCGAGCAGCGGTGGCTCGACGGCCCGCGAGACCTGCCGCAGCAACGTCAGGGTGGCATGGTCGCCCGCCTGCAACGACCACGTCGAGAAACCCACCAGATCGGTGAAGATCAGCGTGACCTCCGGATTGGCCGGACGCCGAGAAATCGCCTCGGTCAGGGCCTGCCACACCTGCAGGACGCCCAGGCTGACCTCGCGCGATACCGCACTGCGGTCGCCCAGCAGGCGGTCGGCGGCGCGCGCGGCGGCGCGGGGCCCACCGTCGCCGGCTACCGACAGCGGGTCGCCGAATTCCGGATCCCCGGGCAGCAGCCGGCGCGCCCGCCGGATCAGGCCGACCACCGCGGGGCTGTGATTGGTTGTCTGCAACCACTGGGTTGCGCCATGTAAAGACACGGGCGAACGCCGCCGAAGGGCGGAAGGCGCCACAGTTGTCACCACCGGCTCTTCGGGCTCCCCCCGATCCGAATCGCGAGGCGCGAATTCCACTCAGCCAAGGGTAGGGGGTGCTCGCAGAGGCCGGCAACGACACCCGGTTGAGCACCCCGTTGGACACCCCATTGGACACTAAGACGGCCTCAGCACACCCAGCGCCAGCGCGCTCTGATACAGGCAGATGGCCGCGGCGGCGGCGACGTTGAGGCTCTCCGCCCCGCCCGACATCGGGATGCGCACCCGGTGGTCCGCCGCCGCCGCGACGGCGGCGGGTAACCCATGCGACTCCGGCCCGAACAACCACGCCGTCGGCGCATGCAAAAGCGGACCGGCCTCATCGAGGCGCGTCTCGCCGTCCAGCGCGGTGGCCAGCACCTGTAGCCCCGCGCCACGCAGCGCCGCCACGGCCGCCTGGACGTCGGGTGCCGCGATAACCGGGACCGCGAAGATGCTGCCGGCCGACGCGCGCAGGCACTTGCCGTTGTACGGGTCCACGCTGCGCCCGGCCAAAATCACCGCCCCCGCCCCCATGGCGTCGGCGAGGCGAATCAGCGTGCCCGCGTTGCCGGGCTCGTTGACCTCGACGGCGACAGCCACCAGCCGCGGCGAGTCGGCCAGGACATCCTGGAGCCGGGCCCGCGGTAGCTGGCAAACCGCCACCAGGCCCGCCGGGGTGACGGTGTCGGAGAGCGCCTTCGCGGCCCGCTCGGTGACCACATGGACCGGGCAGCGCAGCGTCGTCAGCAGTGCCGCGTGCCGCTCCGCCGCGGGTTCGGTTGCAAACGCCTCACGGACCAGTCCCCGAGCGGAGGCGGCCTCAATCAGGTTGGGCCCCTCGGCCAGGAAGCGACCCGCCCGCCGCCGCCCGACGCGGCGATGCAACTTGACCGCCGCGGAAACCGTGGCCGAACGTTCGGTGAGCATCGAGGCAGTGCGCCCAGCGGCCGAACCCCGGCCGATTCCGCGCGAGGCGGGCTAGGCGGCCTCTCCCGAACCCGCGGGGGCGTTGACGTCGTCGGGCAATGCCGCCCGGGCGACTTCGACGAGCGCGGTGAACGCCGCCGGATCGGTGACCGCAATGTCGGCGAGGTTTTTGCGGTCCACCTCCACCCCTGCGGCTTTCAGGCCCTGGACGAGCCTGTTGTAGGTGATGTCGTTGGCGCGCGCGGCCGCGTTGATTCGCGAGATCCACAGTTTGCGGAACTCGCCCTTGCGGGCGCGCCGGTCGCGGTAAGCGTAGTTCAGTGAATGCAGCTGCTGCTCTTTGGCTTTGCGGTAGAGCCGGGAGCGCTGCCCGCGGTAGCCTTTGGAGGCCTTCAGGATGCTGCGCCGTTTTTTGTGGGCGTTGACCGCGCGCTTTACGCGTGCCATGGCTATTCCTACTCTCGTTCCGAAGTAACTGGTCAGGTGCCGGTGCCAGATGGCATCCGGCGCGACGGTCAGCCGTTCAGCATCGAGTTGACCCGCCGGGTGTCGTTGGCTGAAACGGTCGTGCGGCCGTCCAGCCGCCGGGTTCGCTTGGTTGGCTTGTGCTCCAACAGGTGCCGACGATTGGCCTGTTGGCGGACGATCTTTCCGGTCCCGGTGCGTCGGAACCGCTTCGACGCCCCGCTGTGGGTCTTGGCTTTGGGCATGCTTCCTCTAGCTTTCGGTTGGCTTCTTGATCGGGTCGGGTCGGCTCGGGTCGGCGTTGTCAGGTCGGTGTGGTGAGGGGTCAGATCTCGGAGCCGTCCGACTCCGGTGCTGCACCTTCGGGGTGCTGCGCCCTGGCGCGCGTCTTCGCCCCCCGGTGCGGTGCCAGCACCATCGTCATGTTGCGTCCGTCCTGCTTGGCTGAGGTCTCCACGAATCCGTACTCGGCGACGTCCGCGCCCAGCCGCTGCAGCAGTCGGTAGCCCAGCTCGGGGCGGGACTGCTCGCGTCCACGAAACATGATGGTGACCTTTACCTTCGATCCCGCCTCCAGGAAGCGAACCACGTGTCCCTTCTTGGTCTCGTAGTCGTGGTCGTCGATCTTGGGGCGCAGCTTTTGCTCTTTGACGACGGTCTGCTGCTGGTTGCGGCGGGATTCGCGCGCCTTCTGCGCCGCCTCGTATTTGTACTTGCCGTAGTCCATGATCTTGCAGACCGGCGGCCTGGCGTTCGGGGCAACCTCGACGAGGTCGAGATCGGCGTCCGCGGCGACGCGGAGTGCGTCTTCGATGCGCACGATGCCTACCTGCTCCCCTCCCGGGCCAATCAAACGGACTTCAGGTACGCGGATGCGCTCGTTGACGCGGGTCTCAGTGCTGATGGGGCCTCCCTGGTTGGCTTTATGGTTTCGGTCACGGCCAACACCGGCCCCGTCGGGATCGAGCAGGGAATCGCCACACCATCAGCAAAAAAGCCCTGCACCAGCAGGGCCCATGCCGACCGATCGCGGATTGAAACACGTCAAGCCGCCCGCGTTATCCGCGGAACAGGCATTACATGCTGCCCGTGACCGGACCGCTGCGCCTCGAGATGTCTCGGGCCAGCGGTGGGAGTGGGACTCCACTTACTCTTTCCTGGCGTTCGCCGGGATGGTCGCAAGCACCAGTTTAGCAGCCGTCGACCGCCTTTCCGCACTTCAGGTGTCGGCGCGCGGACTAACAGGGACCAACAGATAGCGGCAGGCATCGTCGCATTTCGGCAAACCCCGGCGACCACGCCGGCCAGTGTCGGCCAGTGTCGGCGCTTCGCCAGGTTTTTCCCCGGATAACAGAATATCCTCGCGGTCTGTGACAGTCGCTAAGCCCGGTTTCGGGCCTCGTCTTGGACCTGGTGTCGGGCCTGGTCCGGTTAGCCGGCCGAGTTCGCGATACCACTGGGTACCGGCAGCCGCCGGCTGGACCGTCGGCGTCATCGCCACGGTGTCGCTGCTGGCCAGCGTGTCACCGCTGATCCGGTGGCTGATCAGGGCGCCGCGGGAGTTCATCAACAGTTACCTGTTCAACTTTCCCGACACCAGCATCGCGTGGTCGTTCGTCTTGGCGTTGCTGGCCGCGGCCCTGACCGCGCGTAAACGCATCGCGTGGCTGCTGTTGCTTGGCAACATGACCATTGCCGCCGGGCTGAATGCCGCCGACATCGCCGCCGGCGGCAACACCGCGGCCGAAACCTTCGGCGAAAACCTCGGCCTCGGCGTCCACGTCGTCGCGATCGTCCTGCTGCTGCTGGCCTACCGCGAGTTCTGGGCCAAGGTCCGCAAAGGCGCGTTGGTCAAGGCCGCCGTGGTGCTGGCGGCCGCCGATCTAGTGGGGATCTTGGTGTCCTGGGGGCTGATCGAGCTCTTCCCCGGGTCGCTGCCGCGCGACGAGCGCCTGCCGTATGTGGTCAACCGGGTGATCGGGTTCGCCCTGGCCGACCCCGACCTGTTCACCGGCAGGCCGCACACCTTCCTCAACGCGATCTTCGGGTTGTTCGGGGCCCTGGCGCTGATCGCGGC
>JAQTVU010000198.1 GCA_028706695.1 Mycobacterium sp. | reverse complement strand
CGTGAGCGAGCGGCGTGGCAATCGCTTGGCCAGGCCGGCCACGGCGGCGGCGTCGGTGGGGGAGAGCACCGCACCGAGGACGGCCGCCGTGTGCGATTCCATGCCCAGTGCCCGCGCCGTCCACGACACCGCCACCGCGGTGAGAATGACCAGGGCGACGCTGAGGAACACGATGATGCGCGCGTTCTTGCGGATTTCGCGAAAGCTCGTGTTCAGGCTCTGCCAGTACAGGATCGCGGGCAGGAACAGCAGCAGCACGGTCTCGCCGTTGATCCGCAGCCCGCCGAAACGCGGAATCAGGCCCAGCAAAGCGCCGAGCAAGATGAGCAGCACGGGCGGACCGACGCGGTATCGCCGGCCCAGCACCGTGCCCACGATGACGGCGGAAACGAGCGCCACGATGACCACGAGCCCAAACACCCGCCCATCCTGCCCCACGGTCGCGCGATCAGGTTTGCTCGGTTATTTCAAATGGATGTCGGCAGGGGCACGTGTCGGATCCGGCGCCGCCCGCCGAGCGGCTGCGGTGGATCGACAACCGCGACGATTAGGCTGCGAATGGGAACGGGGGACGGGTGCTTGCAAAGATCAGGCCGCTGGTGACGGTCATCGTGTTCGTCTCATCGGCGGTGCTGGGCTGCTCGTTTCCGTCCAGGAACCCCTCGCCGATCAAAACGCTGCAGGTCTCGATGGACGATGTGCAGAAGCAGAACAGCATCACCCAGGACGTCCGGCTGGCGGTCGGCAACACTCTCAGGGTGCAGTTGGGTTCCAACTACACCACCCCCTACCGATGGTCGGCCGATGCCAAGATCGGCGATCCCTCGATCCTGCAGCAATCCGGTCACCGATATGTGCCGCCGAGCACCGACGTGCTGGGTGCGCCCGGCACCGAGGTGTGGACGTTTGAGGCGCTGAAACCCGGCACGACGACGGTGACGACCTACTACACCAGTTTCGTGGGCAAAGATGCGAAGCCTGCCTGCACCTACACGGCGATCGTCACGGTGCAGTGACCGGTTGGCGCCTCGTCGCGTACACCTCGGCCAAGAATTGCTCGACGGCGATCGCGGTGTGCGCGGCGCGGGCCGAGCCGAAGATGTCGAAAGCGTGCTGGGTGAACGGCAATTCGGCGTAGACGACGGGCTGCCTGCTGGCCTGTCGCAGCGCGGTGACGAAGGCGCGGGCCTGCTCGACGGGGACCAGCGAGTCGTTGCGGCCGTGCAGCACGAAGAAGGGCGGCGCCTCGGCGGAGACATGGCTGATCGGTGAGGCGGTGACGAACGTCTGCAGGCTCGTGGCGGGCCGCTGCTTGATCACCGACTTGACGAGCAGACCCGGCATCATCGGGTGCATCGCGTCGTCGAAGCGGGTGAAGTCGTAGACGCCGTAGAACGGCACGGCTGCCTGCACCCGGGTGTCGGCGTCCTCGAAGCCGGGCTGGAACTGCGGGTCGTTGGGCGTCAGCGCCGCCAGCGACGACAGGTGCCCGCCGGCCGAACCTCCGGTGACGGCGACGAACTCGGGGTCGCCGCCGTACTCGCCGATGTGGGCCTTGACCCAGACGAGGGCGCGCTTGACGTCGACGATATGCGCAGGCCAGGTGTTGCGCGGGCTGTGCCGGTAATTGATCGCCACACAGATCCAGCCGAACTCGGCCAGGTGGCTCATCAACGGATGTGCCTGTCCGCGTTTGTTGCCCAACGTCCATGCCCCGCCGGGGATCTGGAAGAGCACCGGCGCATTGCCAGCCGGGTCCAAGTCGGGACGCCGCCAGATGTCGAGGTGATTCGCGCGACCGAATTCGCCGTAACTGACGTTCGAGTCGTGGGCGTAGTCCCGGTAGATCCGCAACATCCGCACCGGCCCGGGTGTTTTCGCGGTGGCCGGGCCGGCCGGCCGGCGCCACAGGTTTGCCGAGTCGGTGCGACGGTCTGGTCCCAGCGTGCCGTCCAGCGCGGCGGTCAGCGGCACGTTGGCGCGGTGGCCGGCACGGCTGAAGTTCAGCAACCCCAACGCCGAGACGCCGGCCACCAGCCAGGCGATCGCCCGCACCGGACGGATCAGCCGCCGGCTTGTCACGGCCAGCGCGGCGATCTGGCTGACCAGCGTCTGCAGCGGCAGCTCGGTGACCACCAACCCGAACACCCAGGAGAACAGCGACGCGTATCCGCTGCGCGCCAGCGGCCGGTACGCGTTGAGCGTGGAAGCGGCGGTTACCGTCGTCACCGCCAACGACCCGAATTGCCGGATGATGTGCATGGCTCGTGCTCGGTGCATGCGGTCACCATACGAGGCCGTGAGCGCTACACCTTGGGCTGTCTCGTCAGGCGAACACCTGCTTGGGCATCACGGTCGGCTTGATGCCGTACCGCGGTCCGCTGAAGCCGACGGACTTACCCGCTGTGGCCATCGCCGGCAGTCCGGCCGGCACCGCGGTCACCCCTTCCTCCGGCGCGACGGCCCAGCCCGAGCCCTCCACCGCGGATCCGCTCACATGCATGGCCGGTGCGGCCGCGGACCAGCTGGCCGGCACCGTCAGGTCGCCGACCGTGACGGCCCGGCCCAGGCTCGCCAGCACCGGCGCGCCGCCGACGCCGGCGACGGAGGCGGCCGGCCGCACCGAGTTCACCAACGCGCCGGAGCTCAGACCGCCCGCCAGCGCGTCGGCGCCGGCGGCCCCCGACGATGTGCCCAAGGTGTGCCCGAGCGACACCGCGGTGGGGATGGTGTTCATGCTGAACCACGCCGCGGTGTCGACCGCCCCATTGATGGAATTCGCCACGAACGGGATGCTCAGGAAGCTGTCGATCGGGTTCACCTGGGCGGGCGTGGCCAGAGCGGCCACCGCGCTGGGCGCGGCCGAGACCAGCTGGTTCAGCCCGGCCTGCGTGCTGGTGGCGGCCGCGGCGTGGGTGACCGCGGCGGTCTGGCCGGCCACCCCGGCCGGGTTGGCCATCGGGGCCGGGGAGTTCAACGGGTTCAGGAAGGCGGCGCGCGCCGAGGCCGCGGCGTAGCCGTACATCGCGGCGGCGTCCTGGGCCCACATCTCGGCGTACTGCGCCTCGGTCGCCATGATCGCCGGCGTGTTGATCCCCAGGAAGTTGGTCGCGACCAGCGCCGCGAGCTGGGCCCTGTTGGCGGCGATTTCTGGCGGCGGAACCGTCATCGCGAACGCCGTCTGGTAGGCCGCCGCGGAGGCCGTGGCCTGGGTGGCCGCGTGCTGGGCGTGCGCAGCGGTGATGTTCAGCCAGTCGACATAGGGCTGGACCGCGGCGGCCGCCGCGGCCGCCGCGGGGCCGGTCCACTGTTCGCCGGTCAGCTCCGCCATCACCGACTCGTAGCCCGCCGCGGTGGTGCTCAACTCCGCGGCCAGCGTGTTCCACGCCGCGGCGGCGGCCATCATCGGTGCGGCACCGGCACCGGCATACATGCGTGCGGAGTTGATTTCCGGGGGAAGCGCTCCGAAATCCATTGGTTTGCAATCCTTTTCGCTGAAATCCGGATAGGTTCGGGGAGTTGTTAGACGACCGCCGGGCGGCCCATCACGGTGGGCTTGACGCCGTAGCGCGGCGCGCCCAGGCCGCCGGCCTTTGCGGCCGCGGCCATCGAGGGCATTCCGGCCGGCACGGTGGTCACCGGCGCACCGTGCGGTGCCGCGGCGGTCCAGCCGGCGCCGGTCAAGGTCACGGTGCCGGAGGGGACCGCCGACGCGGCCGGGCCCGCGGCCCAGCTCGGTGGCACCGATAGTTTGCCGACGGTGGCCGCCTGCCCGAGACCGGCAACGATCGGGGACCCACCGAGACCGGCCGGTGCGGCCGCACCTAGGGCCGGTCCGACCGAGCCCGCCTGCAGCGCTGCCGCCGCGCCCGAGACGTTGCCCAGGCCGCCTGCCTGCGGAGGAAGCAGCCCGCCGCCCGCCATGCCGATCAGGTCCGACGCGGCCGAAGACCAGTTGCCGGCTCCGATATCGACGATGTTGGCAAAGCCCCCGGACAGCACGGCGGGCAATGCCTGGGCGCCGACGCTGCCGGCGGTGCCGGAGATTCCCGACAGGGGTGAGGCGGCCGCCACCGAATTGGCGGCTTCGGTTAGGGAGTACGATCCGGCGCTGGTGCCCAAGGTGTTGATGAACAGTTCGTGGATGGCCGCGGCCTGGGCACTGACCGACTGGTACAGACTGCCGTACGCCGAGAAAACCGCAGCTTGCAGCGTGGAAACCTCGTCGGCGGCGGCGGGGGCGACGGCGGTGGTCGGCGCCGCCGCGGCGGTGCTTTCGTCCGCCAGCGCAGAGCCGAGGGTCTGCAACTTGCCCGCCGCGTAGCTCAGCGCCTCGGGGTTGGTGGTCACGAAGGACATCAATGCCTCCTTGTTGCTGTGGTCAGGGACATGTGAGTGCCCCGGCTTCCTGACAGCTAAAAGCCGCCGATCTCATTTCACGCCGGTTACGCGCACGGCGGAAGGCGCCGGGCGAACGGGCTTGTCGGCGGGGTGAGCGCCTGACGGTGGGCGCTATCGGCAAACAAGGGAAGGCGCTGTGACTCGCCGTTTGAGTTAACGGTGGTCACGCAAAAGCCGCCCGGCCAGGTGGCCGGGCGGCTTTCAGGGGCGTCAACTCGCGAGCGTGAGGCGTTACGTGGCCTCCGCGCGGCTCTCCAGGGCCTTGACCGCGGGCGGGTCGTTCTCGGTCAGCCCCACTTTGGCCGCGCCGCCGGGTGACCCCAACTCGGCGAAGAAGTCGGCGTTGATCTGGGTGTACTCGCTGTACTCGCCGGGCAGGTCGTCTTCGTAGTAGATCGATTCCACCGGGCACACCGGCTCGCAGGCACCGCAGTCGACGCATTCGTCGGGGTGGATGTAGAGCATCCGGGCGCCCTCGTAGATGCAGTCGACGGGACATTCCTCGATGCATGCCTTGTCTTTGATGTCGACGCAGGGTTCGGCGATCACATAGGTCATGGGAGTTCCTTCCTTGTTCTTAAGTCGTTGCTACGTCAGGCGTGCGCGATCCGCAGTAGCTCCTCCAGGCTGGCGACCTTGACGCGCGGGCGGCCGTTCGGCTCGCCGGCTTCGCGCTCGAAGCGGTCGATGGCCTGCCAGTTAGCGGCGGTGACCAGCTTCGGCTGGCGCGACGTCAGCCATGCGGCGAGTTCGGCGGTGTAGTCGCCGCCGCGCTCAACCAGGCCCGACTGCGCGGCCAAGTCACCGAGCACGGTGTCGACGGTCTCCTGGGAGCACTTCTTGTTGGTTCCAATCACCCCGGACGGGCCGCGCTTGATCCAGCCGGCCACGTATTCGTTGCGGCTGCCCTCGATGCGGCCGCCGGTGTGCGGGATCGTGCCGGACCGCTCGGCGAAGGCCAGCCCCGGGATCGCCACGCCGCGGTAGCCCACCGAGCGCACCACCAGCTGGGCGGGTAGCTCCTCGCGCGCACCGGTGTCCTTGGCCACCATCCGCCCGTTGGCGTCGGTGACCAGCTCGTTGCGGCCCAGCACGATGCTTTCGACCTTGTCCTTGCCCTTGATCTCGATCGGAGAGGTGAAGAACCGCAACACGATTCGACGCTTGCCGGGGGTCTGGGTGC
>JAQTVU010000197.1 GCA_028706695.1 Mycobacterium sp. | reverse complement strand
CTACATGGACTACACCGGCACAGGCAACAGCCTCAACGTCGGGCATCCCCATGTGCTGCAGCTGATCATGGACTCGCTGCGCTACTGGGTGACCGAGATGCACGTCGACGGCTTCCGGTTCGACCTGGCCTCCACGCTGGCCCGCGAATTTTACGACGTCGACCGGCTGGCGACGTTTTTCGAACTCGTGCAACAGGATCCGACGGTCAGTCAGGTCAAGCTCATCGCCGAGCCGTGGGACGTCGGGCCCGGCGGCTACCAGGTGGGCAACTTCCCGCCGCAGTGGACGGAATGGAACGGCAAGTACCGCGACACCGTGCGCGACTTCTGGCGCGGTGAGCCCGCCACCCTCGACGAGTTCGCCTACCGCCTGTCCGGCTCGGCCGACCTCTATGAGGCCAGCGCCCGCCGGCCGGTGGCCTCGATCAACTTCGTCACCGCCCACGACGGATTCACGTTGCGCGACCTCGTCTCATACAACGAGAAGCACAACGAGGCCAACGGCGAGCACAACAACGACGGCGAGAGTCACAACCGGTCGTGGAACTGCGGCGCCGAGGGGCCCACCGACGACGCGCGAGTCAACGACTTGCGCGCCCGCCAGCAGCGCAACTTCCTCACCACCCTGCTGCTGTCGCAGGGCGTGCCCATGGTGTGCCACGGCGACGAGCTGGGCCGCACCCAGCGCGGCAACAACAACGGCTACTGTCAGGACAACGAGCTGACCTGGGTTGACTGGGCCGACGCCGACATCGGGCTGCTGGAGTTCACCCGCGCGGTGTCGGCGTTGCGCGCGAACCACCCGGTGTTCCGCCGGCGCCGGTTCTTTTCCGGCAAGCCGCTGGGGCGGCGCGGCCAAGACGTCCTGCCCGACATCGCCTGGTTCACCCCCGACGGCACGGAGATGACCGAGGAGGACTGGGGCGCCGCGTTCGCGAAATCGGTCGCCGTGTTCCTCAACGGTCGCGGCATACCCGACCGCGACGCCCGCGGCCAGCGGGTGCTGGACGCCTCGTTCCTGCTGTGCTTCAACGCCCACCACGAGCCGATCGAATTCACTGTGCCGCCAGAGGAATTCGGCGCCTCTTGGCGCGTCGTGGTATTCACCGGGCCCGAGACGGAGGCACCCGCCGACGAAGTGCCCGGGGGAGGAACGTTGACCGTCGACGCGCACACCGTGGCGGTGCTGCAGGCCCCCGACGAGCCCCGACCGGGTTGACACATCCTCCCGGATCGTCAGGGCACGTGCGGACCGCCCCGGCCGGGCCGGGGCGTCTGCGGCGACACACACACCCACCCCGCTGAGGGCCGCGCACCCTCATCCGGGAATCTTGCCCAGGATGTAGTCGGCGATACCGACGGCGGGCTGCCGCGGGAGTTGACTGTCGGTGGTGCCGCTGTATGACAGGTACAGGTCGACGATGACGTTGGCCTTGGCCGCCAGCGCACGCACCGAACGGACCCGCAGCCCCCTGGGCGCCAGGTCCATCGTGGTGATGCCGCCGCCGGCGTCGACGGGAACACCCAGCGCGAACGGGATCGCCTGGCCGCCGGGAATCGCCACCTGCACGGTCGACCCGCCACATCGGTGCCACTGCGCCAGCAGCGCAGCCAGCTGGGATTCGGCCGCGGCCGGATCCCGGAATGCCGCGACCGCCTCGATGATCTGGACCGACTTGAGCAGGCTGCGCGTGTCGGAGAATTCGGCGGCGCGGTAGCCGAAGATGGCGTCGACCGTGTAGGCGTCGGGGGTTCCCGGTGCGATGCTGCCCCAGCACTCCGGGCGGTCGATGGTGCCCTCCCGGTCCGACCGGGCCGGATGGTCCCAGATCTGCCCGGCTCGCAGGTTCTGGTCGCCGGTGATGTTCTCGAGGTCGCTGCGGCCCGGCAGCAACGCCGCTATCGCGCCCGGGGCGACCGTCGGAGGCGGCGCGGCGCCGCTCGTGGTGACGGGTGCCGCGGCCCGGTCGGGGGTAGAGGCCGCCAGGGTGGCCCACGCGACCAGTGCGAAGACCGCTAGCATGATGAACCCATACGACAGCGCCGTGCCCACCAGCGCCCGGTCGCGGCCCCGTTCACCGGTGCGGCCGATCTGCCGCATGGCCAGATGTCCCAGCACCGCGCCCACCGGGGCGAACAGGAACGCGAACACCAGCGACAGCGTCGCCAGCGTGTTGACCGGTGGCGGGTACGGCGACGTCTCGGGCGCAGGGGCGAACACCGGAGGGCCGGGTGGCGGGACGGGCGGGGGGACGCGACCGAGGGGGTCGTAGGCGAACGGGTGGTGGCCATAAGGATTTTCCCCTGGCGGACCCGGTGGAGTGGTCACGGCAGCGGCCTCCTTAGCCTGGGATTCTGCCGAGAATGTAGCCGATGACGCCACGGTATGCGGGCGACGCCGCGCGACTCAGGGACGATTCGGGTCACGCCGCCGGCATCACAGGTGCGGTTTGGCGACGCCGACCACATACGGCGTGCGGTCCAGCGTCAGATAAACCCGGCGTGGACCGATCGCCATGCCCGACAGGGGCGCCTTACCGGCCGCGCCCGGCAGCCCCGATCGGTAGCCGATGACGCGGAGCACCGGAATGGTCCCGTGCCGGTAGCCGGTGAAGCTGTCGGTCTCGAGCACCACCAGCTCGTTGTCGGTGGCGGCATAGATCCGGGTGTCGTCGGTGCCCAACGCGCGGATCGGCGACGGCAGCCGGGCGCTGCCCAGCACTTCCAATCCCGCTCCGCTGCGGCGCGAGTCGACGGCACGAAGGACGTTGTCGTTGGGGCCGGCCACGTAGCTGCGGGTCGCCGCGGTGCCGTCACCGGCCCAGACCGCGACATCCATGTCCAGCGCCCCGCGCTCCGCGGGTGGCGACGAGGTGCCCTGGTAGTAGCGGATTCCCGACCCGCCATAGAGGTGGTAGCCGATGTCGCGGCCGCGGTTCAGGCCGGCGAGGCCGCTCGCGGGTGCACCGGCGACCGCGGCGGTGGGCAGTGCGCGCTCACCGTACTGGTCGACCGGCGTCACCGACTTCCCGTCGGCGGACAGGGCGAGCAACACCCGCAGCCCCGCATCCTGGGCCAGGTACGCCGGCGCCGGACCGGCATGGAAACCCCTCGGCTCGCGCAGGGTTTCGAGATCGACCGCGGCGACCTCGCCGCGTTGCGGCTGCGGTACGAACACCACCCGCGGGTCCTTCTGGCTGATCTGCAGGTTGCGCCCGGCGCCCAGCGGCGCCGACAGCCGCGTCTTCGCGTCTGAGCGGGTGGGGTCGGTGGTCAGTTCCGCCAGTCGCTGATCCTCGGTCAGCGCCACCAGGGCGTGCATGCGATAGGACCACACCGGCTGGTGCAGCGCGGAACCGGCGGACCAAAGCACAACCTCGGGCGTGGTCTCCGGCGCTCCCGGGACGGAGCAGGCCGCCACCACCAGCGCGGACCCGACCGCGCCCAGCCGGCCGATCCCGACGCGCCGCAGCAGCCGCCCCCTGCGACCGAACCCGGCGGCCATGTTCGCTCACCGTCCTTTCGCGTTGCTACACCGCACGCCATACCCGCCGCGGTCGGGCCTACACGCGTTCAGCGGCGAAGGTTTTGGTGGTCGTGGCCGGGGGTAGCCAGGTCAGGAGCGCGCCAACGGTTCGGCGCGCCACACCAGGACTAGTTAGGGAGGAATCGTGGCAGAAACCGCCATCAAGTCGCCCACCGATGTGGTCGATTTCCTCGTCAGCCAGCACGAGCAGCTCAAGTCCTTGTTCGCCAACACGCTTTCGGCCTCCGGTGAGGCCCGGGAGAAGGCGTTCACCGCGCTGCGGCGACTGCTCGCCGTACATGAGACCGCCGAGGAGGAGATCGTTCACCCGCGGGCCAAGCGGAAGATTCCCAACGGTGCCGCCGTGGTGGACAAGCGGTTGGCAGAAGAGCACGAGGCCAAGACGGTGCTGCAGAAGCTGGAGAAGCTCGACGTCGACAGCGAGGAGTTCACCCGGCAGCTGACGGAGCTCCGCGACGCCGTCATCGACCACGCCGACCACGAGGAGAAGGAAGAGCTCGCCAAGCTGGATGTGGAACTGAGCACCGACGAACTCGAGCGCATGGGCCGCGCCGCCAGGCTCGCCGAAGCGATCGCGCCCACGCGCGCGCACGCGGGAGTCGAGTCGCAGATGGCGAACATGGTCGCGGGGCCGTTCGCGGCGATGATCGACCGGGCCCGCGACGCCATCGCCGGCAAAGGCTAGTGCGCCAACCGGATCCGGCGTTTGCGGCGCGGTGGCCGGGGTAGGCCCAGGGAATGACTTCCCTGGGCTACTTCCTTTGCTGCGAAGAATTCACTCCCGACGAGCTGGTGCACCAAGCCGTCCGCGCCGAAGCCGCCGGCTTCCAGCGGCTGTGGATCTCCGATCACTTCCACCCCTGGAACGACAAGCAGGGTCAGAGCCCGTTCGTGTGGTCGACGATCGGCGCCCTGTCCCAAGCGTGTTCGCTGCCCATCGCCACCGCCGCCACCTGCCCCATCGTGCGGATCCATCCGGCCGTGGTCGCCCAGGCCGCGGCGACCAGCGCGGTCCAGCTCGACGGGCAGTTCATTCTGGGCCTGGGCACCGGAGAGGCGCTCAACGAGCACATCGCCGGCCGGCACTGGCCGCCGGCGGCCGTGCGGCACGAGATGCTGGAGGAGGCCGTGGCCCTCATCCGCGAACTGTTCACCGGCAAGCAGGTCAGCCACGCCGGGCGGTTTTTCACGGTGGAGAACGCGCGGATCTACACACTGCCCAAACAGCCGGCACCGATCTATATTTCGGCTTTCGGGCCGCGCGCGGCCCGGTTGGCCGGCCGGGTCGGCGACGGCTTCCAGAGCATGATGCCCGCAACCGAGCTGATATCGGAGTTCCGCGCGGCCGGCGGGACGGGCAAGCCCACCCAGGCCGGCTTCAAGGTGTGCCACGCGGCCACCAAGGACGAGGGTGTCCGCACCGCGCACCACAAGTGGGCAACCGAGTACCTTCCCGGCGAACTCGGTCAGATATTGTCCACCCCAGCGCATTTCGAGCAGGCCTCCAGCCTCGTTCCGGCTTCCGCGGTGGAGGCCCAGGTGCCCTGCGGCCCCGACCCCACGCCTTACATCGAGCGCATCCACCAATTCGCCGACGCCGGCTTCGACGAGGTGTACATCCAGCAGATCGGCCCCGGCCAGGACGCCTTCTTCGAGGTCTGGGAAGCTCGGATCGCTCCGGAATTCGCTGCCTGAGGTGACGGCGTGGCCGCGACGAAGATCAGTGCCGCCAACTACCTGCCCGCAGATCGCGGGCTCGACTCACTGAAGACGGCGGCCGGACGTTGCCGCGGCTGCGCGCTTTTTCAGCACGCGACCCAAACGGTCTTCGGTTGCGGAGAACGTGGGGCACCGCTGATGCTGGTCGGCGAGCAGCCCGGGGACCAGGAGGACCGCGCCGGGCTGCCCTTCGTCGGGCCGGCGGGCCGGTTGCTCGCCCGGGCGCTCGGCGACGCCGGCATCGACCCGAAGACGACATATCAGACCAATGCGGTCAAGCATTTCAAATTCACCCGCCAAGCCGGCAAACGGCGGATACACCAGAAGCCGGGGCGCG
>JAQTVU010000196.1 GCA_028706695.1 Mycobacterium sp. | reverse complement strand
GGGGATGACCAGCCGCGATTTGACCGAGAACGTCGAGCAGCTGCAGATCAGACGATCGCTGGAGCTGATTTTCGCGCGCGGGGTGGCGGTGGCGGCGCGGCTTGCCGAGCACGCGGCCGCCTATCGCGACCTGGTGATGGCCGGGCGTAGCCACAACGTCGCCGCCCAGGCCACGACCTTGGGCAAGCGGTTCGCCTCGGCCGCGCAGGAGACGCTGAGCGCGCTGGCCAGGCTGCGGGAGTTGATCGACCGTTACCCCCTGCGGGGCATCAAGGGCCCGATGGGCACCGCCCAGGACATGCTCGACCTGCTGGGCGGCGACGCCGCCGCGCTGGCCGACCTCGAACGGCGGGTCGCCGAGTTCCTGGGATTCACAACGGTTCTCACCAGCGTCGGGCAGGTCTACCCGCGCTCGCTGGACCACGACGTGATCTCCGCGCTGGTGCAGCTCGGTGCCGGGCCGTCGTCGCTGGCGCACACCATCCGGTTGATGGCCGGACACGAACTCGTCGCCGAGGGATTCGCCCCGGGACAGGTGGGCTCGTCGGCGATGCCGCATAAAATGAACACCCGCAGCTGTGAACGTGTCAACGGCCTGCAGGTGGTGCTGCGCGGCTATGCCGCGATGGCCGCCGAGCTCGCCGGCGCGCAGTGGAACGAGGGTGACGTGTTCTGCTCGGTGGTGCGCCGGGTGGCCTTGCCGGACAGCTTTTTTGCCATCGACGGGCAGATCGAGACCTTTCTGACGGTGCTGGATGAATTCGGCGCCTACCCCGCGGTGATCGGCCGCGAGCTCGACCGCTATCTGCCTTTCCTGGCCACCACCAAGGTGTTGATCGCGGCGGTGCGCGCCGGCATGGGCCGGGAGGCGGCCCACCAGGTCATCCGCGAACACGCGGTGGCCACGGCCCTGGACATGCGCGAACGCGGCGCCGAACCCGACCTGCTGCAGCGGTTGGCCGACGATCCGCGGCTGCCGCTGGACCGAGCTGCGCTGGACGCCGCGCTGGCCGACAAAAAAGCGTTCACCGGCGCCGCCGGCGACCAGGTCGACCGGGTGGTGGCGATGGTGGACGCGCTGGTGAGCCGTTACCCCGACGCCGCCAAGTACGCGCCGGGTGCGATCCTATGATGGCGCCGGCGCCTTCCCCCGCGCCGACGAGGTCGACATCGCCCGAAAGCCCGGTCCGCGCCCGGCCCGGCCTGCGGAGCGGGAGTGCCCGACTGCCTGGGCGCCCACCCGGCCCGGCTCCAGCCGCGGGTCCCGTCCGAGGCGCCGTTCAGCGCCGACGACGACCATGCTGGCGCCGCCATGTCAGCGCAATTCATAGTCGCTCAACGGGCAACTGGACGCTTCCGCCACCGCGTTCTCCGTCGGCGTAGGCCGCAGCAAACTGGCTTCACCATTTTGGTTGAAGTAGTACGACCGTGAGGTGGCGCAGTTGCCGGCGTAGAACACGGTGTCGTCGAGAAGCTCGGTCATCCGATCCAGGAAACGCGCGTTTGCTTCTTCGGTGACCTCGAACTCGGTTGCGCCGGCACGCTGCAGCTCACCGAACAGCCGGTCCATGTGCCGCATCTGGTACTCCATGTTGTTGAAGATCGAGAGGCCGCAAAATCCGTACGGGCTGGCCAGGCTCAGGTAGTTCGGGAAGTGCGGGACCGACATTCCCTGATAGGCCTGGAACCTGTTCTCGCGCCACCACTTTCCCAGGTTTCGGCCCCGCCGTCCGATCACCTCGATCGCCGGGAAGTTGGCGTCCCACAAATCGAAACCGGTGGCGAGGACCAGCGTGTCGATGACGGTCTTGTGCTTGTCGGCGGTAACGATCCCGTCGGGTTCGATCCGCTCGATGCTGTTGATCTCCAAATGCACGTGCGGTTTTGTGAAGGTGCGGTAGTAGCTGTTAGACCACGTGGGCCGTTTGCAGCCGAAGTCGTAATCGGGCGTCAGTTTGCGCCGCAGCTCCTTGTCTCGTATCGCCACAAAACGGCTGATCTTGGCCAGGTCCGCGGCAGCGATGTTCAGCCGCCGGAACCGGCGGTAGTGCAGCAGACCCGTCACGACCATCGCTTCGAAGAAGAAGTCGGTCAGATGCCGCAACAGCCGTTGCACCGGCGGTACGCGGGCGAACAGGTGCTGCAGCCAGCCGGGAATCGCGAAGTCGAGCTTGGGAACCACATGGATTGGCGTTCGCTGATACACGGTCAAACCGGCGACGCGAGCAGCCAGCTCGGGTATCAACTGCACCGCGGTGGCCCCGGTTCCGATGATGCCCACGTGGCGTCCGCCGAGGTCGTAATCGTCGTCCCAGGCCGTGGTGTGGATGACCTTGCCGGCGAAACTCTCGATGCCGGGAATGTCCGGAATGCGCGGCTGGGACAGGAAGCCGGTTGCGGTGATCAGAAAACGTGTGGTCAGCGTTTCGCCGTCCGCCAGCTCCACCCGCCACATGCGTGCGTCCTCATCCCAGCGCGCGCCTTGGACCACGGCGTTGAACCGCATGTAGCGGCGCACGTCGTATTTGTCGGCGACGTGCGCCGCGTACCGCTTCAATTCGGGGCCGGGGGCGAACAGACGCGACCAGTACGGGTTGGGCTCGAACCAGTACGAATAGGTGGTAGATGCAATGTCGACGGCCAGGCCGGGGTACCGGTTGAGGTGCCAGGTCCCACCGAGATCGGCCTCGCGGTCCAGAATGACGATGTTTTCAAACCCGAGCCGATTGAGCTGGATCGCCGCGCCGATACCACTGAAACCGGCACCAACGATGACGACGCCGTACTGGTCCGCACCCATGTGACTACGCCGCTACTCGATCAGGGCGATTAGCGTCGGTCACCAGACGCACGTCAAGCGTTTCGTCGGCGAGGTGGCGCTCGGGGTCGCGTGGATGCGTCACGTGGCGAGTGTAGGAAATTTCTTGGCCTTTGTGAGGTTGCTGCGTCCTGGCTGCGTCAGAGGTCGCGTCGCGCACGTCCCGGACTTGACCAGCGGTAAGGCAACCCTTAGTTTGTGGGAGCAACTTACCTAGCCGGCGTTGGGGGGCCAGATGCAGACCGTTGCGTCCCGTCAGGGCGGGCGTCCCGCGCTCATCGCGCGGGGCGACGCGCTACGCGCCGGTCGTGGGCCCGGCGCCGCAGGAACGCACCGCTGATGGCCCGCGGGTTCCAGGGTGTGATGTTGCGCAGTATCGGTGCACGCGACCACACGGCAACGGTGATCGAAACGATCCGCGTCGCACCGCATTTCGTGCGGGTCCGCATGCACTCGCCGACGTTGTTCGAGGACGCCGAGCCAGCGCCCGCGGCATGGCTGCGGTTCTGGTTCCCCGACCCGGACGGGTCGGCCACCGAATTCCAGCGCGCGTACACGATCTCCGAGGCCGACGTCGCCACCGGCCGCTTCGCGGTCGATGTCGTGTTGCACGACCCGGCCGGTCCCGCGTCGCTGTGGGCGCGCAGCGTCGAACCCGGCACGACGATCGCGGTCATGTCCCTGATGGGCTCCTCGCGGTTCGACCCACCCGACGAGCAGCCGGCTGGCTACCTGCTCATCGGCGATTCGGCATCCATCCCGGGGATGAACGGCATCATCACGACCGTCCCCGACGACATCCCCATCGAGATGTACCTCGAGCAACACGACGACCATGACGTGTCGATCCCCCTCACACCGCATCCCCGGTTGCGGGTGCACCGGGTGGCACGCCGCGACGAGAAATCGCTGGCCGCGGCGATCGAGCTTCGGGACTGGTCGGACTGGTACGCCTGGGCGACACCGGAAGCGACGAGCCTCAAGCATGTCCGGGCGCGGCTGCGCGACGATTTCGGGTTCCCCAAGTCCGAGATCCACGCCCAGGCGTACTGGAGCGCGGGCCGGGCGATGGGCACCCGCCGCGGCGACCCCCCGGGCGCCGCCGACAGCGGCGCAGCCGAAAGTGTTGCGGCGCAATCTGATCCGGGCACGCCGGCGCCCGCCGCGGCGGCCCGCGGCAGGTGGCGCGCCCGCGCCGCGGGCCGGCTGCTGGCACCGCTGCGCCCGGCGCTGATCCTCTCCGGCGTGCTGCAGGCCGTGATAACGCTGTTGCAGCTGGTGCCGTTCGTGCTGCTCGTCGAGCTGGCGCGGCTGCTGCTCTCCAGCGGCGAGCCGTCCCGGTTGTGGACGGTCGGGATCGTCGCCGTGGCGTTGCTGGGAGCGGGCACCGTGCTCGGCGCCGGTCTGACGCTGTGGCTGCACGTCGTCGACGCGCGGTTCACCGGCAACCTGCGTGTCCGGCTGGTGCGCAAGCTGTCCCGGTTGCCGCTGGGCTGGTTCGTCGCGCGCGGGTCGGGTTCGATCAAGCAGCTGGTGCAGGATGACGCGCTGGCGCTGCATTACCTGGTGACGCATGCGATTCCGGACGCGGTCGCCGCGGTGGTGGCTCCGGTGGCGGTGCTGGCCTACCTGGTCGTCGTGGACTGGCGGGTGGCGCTCGTGCTGCTCCTGCCCGTCTTGGTCTATCTGGTGCTGACCTCCTCGATCGCGACCCAGTCCGGCCCGCGCATCCCGCAATCGCAGCGGTGGGCCGAGAAGATGAGTGGCGAGGCCGGCGCCTATCTGGAGGCCCAGCCGGTGATCCGCGTCTTCGGGGGCGCCGCGGCGTCGAGCTACCGGCGCCGGCTGGAGGAATACCTCGAATTCCTGGTGGCCTGGCAGCGGCCCCTTGCCGGCAAGAAGACGCTGATGGACCTGGCCACCCGCCCCGCGACATTCCTGTGGCTGATCACGGTCACCGGCACGCTGCTGGTGGTATCGCACCGGCTGGACCCCGCGAACCTGTTGCCGTTCCTGTTGCTGGGCACCAGCTTTGGCGCACGGCTGCTCGGCATCGCCTACGGGGTCGGCGGCGTCCGCGCCGGGATGCTGGCCGCGCGGCGGCTGCAGACCACCCTCGACGAGCCCGAACTCGTGGTGCGGAAGCCCGAACGGCCCCTCGGCGACCCCGCGGCGACGGTGCTGTTCGACCGCGTCAGTTTCGGCTACCGGCCCGGTGCCCCGGTGATCCGCGACGTGTCGCTGACGCTGCGGCGCGGCACGGTCACCGCGCTGGTGGGTCCGTCCGGTTCCGGTAAGTCGACGCTGGCCGCGCTGCTGGCGCGGTTCCACGATGTCGACCAGGGCGCCATACGGGTTTTCGGACAGGACATTCGCTGCCTGAGCTGCGATGAGCTGTACGCCCGTGTCGGTTTCGTGCTGCAGGACCCGCAGCTGGTGCACGGCACCGTCGCGCAGAACATCGCGCTGGCCGCACCCGATGCCGCCGCCGCCCAAGTGCAGGCAGCGGCCCGCGCCGCCCAGATGCATGACCGAATTCTGCGATTGCCCAACGGGTATGACAGCGTGCTGGACGCCGGGTCCGGGCTGTCGGGCGGGGAACGGCAACGGCTGACCATCGCCCGCGCGATCCTGGCCGAAACCCCGGTGCTGATCCTCGACGAGGCCACCGCATTTGCCGACCCGGAATCGGAATACCTCGTGCAGCGGGCCATTGACCGACTGACCAGGGATCGCACCGTGCTGGTGATCGCCCACCGCCTGCACACGGTCACCGGTGCCGACCAGATCGTCG
>JAQTVU010000195.1 GCA_028706695.1 Mycobacterium sp. | reverse complement strand
CAACATCCCGATCGGCATCGTCGGGCTCGCGCTGGCGGTGTGGCTGGTTCCCGAGCTGCCCACTCAGCTGCACCGGTTCAACCCGGTCGGCGTCGCCTTGTCCGGGACGGGGATATTCCTGGTCGTCTTCGGGCTGCAACAGGGCCAGTCCGCCCACTGGCAGCCGTGGATCTGGGCGATGATCGTCGCCGGAATCGGGTTCGTCTCGGTGTTCGTGTACTGGCAGTCGGTGAGCAGCAGGGAGCCGTTGGTTCCGCTGGCGATCTTCCGGGATCGCGACTTCACCCTGTGCAACGTCGGGGTGGCCGTCACCGCGTTCGCCATGACGGGCCTGATGCTGCCGGTGACGTTCTACGCCCAGAGCGTGTGCGGGCTTTCACCGACCCGTTCGGCCCTGCTGATCGCACCGATGGCGGTCGCCAACGGGGTGTTCGCGCCGCCGGTCGGGCGGATCGTCGACCGTTGCCATCCGCGGCCGGTGCTCGGTTTCGGCTTTTCCATGCTGGCGATCGCGCTGACCTGGCTTTCGTTCGAGATGAGACCGGGCACGCCGATCTGGCGGCTGGTGCTGCCGTTGTTGGCCCTGGGGGTGGGCAATGCGTTCCTCTGGTCGCCGCTGAGCGCGACCGCGACCCGCAATCTGCCGCCACGGGTGTCCGGGGCAAGCTCGGGGGTCTACAACGCCGTCCGGCAGCTGGGGGCGGTGCTCGGCAGCGCCGGCATGGCCGCGTTCATGGCGGCGCGGATCGGCGCCGAGCTGCCGCCGCGTGCGGTGGCCCGCGGCGGGGCCGCCGCCCTGCAGCTGCCCGCTTTCCTCCGCGCGCCGTTCGCCGCGGCGATGTCGGAGTCGATGCTTTTACCGGCGTTCATCGCGCTGCTGGGAATCATCGCCGCGCTGTTTTTGGTCGGCTTCCGGCCGGCGCCGATCAGCGGCCACGCCGCAGGCGACGGGCCCAGGCCGGTAGAGGACGACTGCGGCGGCTATGACGACTATGACGACTATGACGAACTGATCCTTCGCCGTGATCCTGGTGCCGCCGGCGCCGCGGGCAGATGGCGCCGCGACGACGAGATCGACACCGAGCCGCTGGAGGAGCGTGTCAGTCGCTCACGCCCGGCGCCGGAGGCGCAGCACCGGGGGCCCCTCGACGCGTGGCACGGCATGCTCGACGATCCGGTGCCGCGCGCCCAGCCGACAGGCGACACCCGCAACGGCCACCGGGTCGAAGCTGGCCGCCGGTTCCGCCCGATCACCGAGTTCACCGCGCGCGGATTCGGCTCCGGTGCACCCGGCGAGGCGTCGCGTTGCCATCCCGACGACGACGACCCCAGCGGCCACGGCCGGCACTCGTCGGGCGACTAGGGCGTCGACCCGTGTGCGTGCGATCGATGGCTGATTCGGAAGCTCGTGTCGCCTGCCATGGGTCCACGGTGGGCGCGTGAGGTTAGGCGGGTCTCGGCCGGGCTCCGTCAGCGCCGGCAACGTGCCCAGGCCGATCAGGCCGATGGGGTCAGCGTCTGATGGTGGACGGTTGGTTTGCCGGCGCCCGCGTTCAGCGGGCGGTTGTGTTACCGATCAGCTCGACCCCGGTGCCGTTCCAGTGGAACCGCACCGCGGTGCTCAAGCCGTTGATGGCGCCGGAGTAGGTCAAGGCCACCGTGTCGCCGGTGGTCTGCGCCGCGTCGATGCCGTTGAACCCGTAGGTGTCGGGCACTCCCTGCGGGATGAACTGCCCGAGATGAAAAAGCACCGCGCGGGTCGTGGGACTGGCCGCGTTGGTGTTGGCCTTGATGATCACCGCCGACAGCTGAGCGCACTTGTTGTAGTTTCCCGCCAGCGGTTCGGGGTTCCAGGGCTGATCGCTGCGGGGATCGCGCGGCAGTTCGGACACCACCTTCACGATGACGGGCGAACCCAGGTCGACCGCGCACGGGTCGGCCGGGGGGGCGCTGCCGCCGGGCGCGGCGGCTTCGCCGGACGGCGGGCGCGGCATGGTCGGGGCGGCGATGGACGCGGTGGCGTTGATCGTTCTGGCCTGCGGCGTCTTTGCCACGGTGGAATCCCCGGACCCGCAGCCGGTCAACGTCGCCGCGCCGACCACGGCGGCGACCAGGCCCGGCAGCGCTGGATTTCGGCACGGCAGCGACCACACACGGCGCACCGTACCGTTATCGGTCGCGCGGGTGCGGCAGGCTTGGCCGCGTCCGCACCGGTTGTGCGTGTCGTCACGGCCTGTCCGGTGGCGGGCCCGCGCAGCGTTCGCCGATAAGCGCAACCGGTGGCGGCCCGCTGCGCCCGGTGGGCCCGAGCTGGCGGTCGCGCGCGGCCCAACCGGTGGCGACCCGCGCCCGGTGGGCCCGAGCTGGCGGTCGCGCGCGGCCCAACCGGTGGCGACCCGCGCCCGGTGGGCCCGAGCTGGCGGTCGCCACTAGACTCCGTGGGCGATGACCCTCCCGGACGGCTCGCCTGACACGGCCGCTACCACATTTGCCGACCTGCAGATCCACCCCTCTGTCATGCAGGCGGTCGCCGACGTCGGCTATGAGTCGCCGACGGCCATCCAGGCCGCGACGATTCCGGCGCTGATGGCCGGCTCCGACGTCGTCGGGCTGGCGCAGACGGGCACCGGCAAGACGGCCGCCTTCGCGATCCCGATCCTGTCCCGCATCGACGTCACCAGCACGGCGACTCAGGCGCTGGTGCTGGCGCCCACCCGCGAGCTGGCTCTGCAGGTGGCCGAGGCGTTCAGCCGCTACGGGGCGCACCTGCCCCAGATCAACGTGCTGCCGATCTACGGCGGATCGTCGTACGGCGTGCAGCTGGCCGGGCTCAGGCGCGGTGCACAGGTGGTGGTCGGCACCCCCGGCCGGGTCATCGACCACCTCGAACGTGGAACGCTGAACCTGTCGCGCGTCGACTACCTGGTGCTCGACGAGGCCGACGAGATGCTCACCATGGGCTTCGCCGAGGACGTCGAGCGGATCTTGTCCGAAACACCGGAATACAAGCAGGTGGCCCTGTTTTCCGCGACCATGCCCCCGGCGATCCGCAAGATCACCACGAAATACCTCCACGATCCGTTTGAAGTCATCTCCAAGTCGAAAACCACTACCGCCGAGAACATTTCGCAGCGCTACATTCAAGTCGCCGGTCCGCGCAAGATGGACGCCCTGACCCGGGTGCTGGAAGTCGAGCCGTTCGAGGCGATGATCGTGTTCGTCCGCACCAAGCAGGCCACCGAGGAGGTCGCCGAAAAGCTCCGAGCTCGAGGGTTTTCCGCCGCGGCCATCAACGGCGACATCGCACAGGCGCAGCGGGAGCGGGCCATAGCCGCGCTGCGTGACGGTGGTCCGCAGGGCATCGACATCCTCGTCGCCACCGACGTCGCGGCCCGGGGCCTGGACGTCGAGCGGATCTCACACGTGCTCAATTACGACATCCCGCACGACACCGAGTCCTACGTGCATCGCATCGGACGAACCGGACGGGCCGGACGTTCGGGAACCGCGCTGCTGTTCGTCTCGCCAAGGGAGCGTCACCTGCTCAGGGCGATCGAGAGGGCGACCGGGCAAACCCTCACCGAGGCCGAACTGCCCACCGTCGAGGACGTCAACGCCCAGCGGGTGGCCAAATTCGCCGACTCCATCACCGACGCGCTCGGCGCCCCGGGCCTTGACCTGTTCCGCAAACTGGTCCAGGACTACGAACGCGAACACGATGTTCCGATGGCTGACATCGCCGCGGCGCTGGCGCTGGTGTCCCGCGACGGCGAGGCGTTCCTGATGGCACCCGAACCGCCGCCGGAGCAGCGGCGGGAGGAACGGCGGGAGCGTTTAGAGAGGCCCAGGAACCCGCGGGCGTTCAGCACTTACCGCATCGCCGTGGGCAAGCGGCACAAGATTGGTCCCGGCGCGATCGTCGGCGCCATCGCCAATGAGGGCGGGCTGCATCGCAGCGATTTCGGACACATCGCCATCGGGCCGGACTTCTCGCTGGTGGAGCTGCCGGCCAAGTTACCCCGCACCGTCTTGAAGAAGCTGGAGAAGACGCGCATCTCGGGGGTGCTGATCGACCTTCGGCCGGAGAAGTCCTCCGACAAGGCGCCTCGCGACGGGGCCAAACCGCGAAGAAAACCGGTCGGATGACCCTGTTCCGGGAAACCGAGGCCCAGGGCGGACTCGAGCAGGTTTCCCATGTGGACCGGGTCGCATCCCTGACGGGCATCCGGGCGGTGGCGGCGCTGCTCGTCGTCGGCACGCATGCGGCCTACACCACCGGCAAGTACACCCACGGTTACTGGGGTCTGGTGGGTGCGCGTCTGGAGGTCGGCGTTCCCATCTTCTTCGTGCTGTCGGGATTTCTGCTGTTCCGGCCGTGGGTGAAGGCCGCCGCCACCAGCGGGCCCGCACCTTCGCTGAGCCGCTACGCATGGCACCGGGTCCGGCGCATCATGCCCGCCTACGTCATCACCGTGCTGTTCGCGTATGTGCTGTACCACTTCCGCGCGGCCGGACCCAATCCCGGGCACACCTGGACGGGGTTGCTGCGCAACCTCACCTTCACGCAGATCTACACCGACGGGTACCTGGGGTCCTACCTGCATCAGGGCTTGACGCAGATGTGGAGCCTGGCCGTCGAGGTGGCGTTCTACGTGGCGCTGCCGGTGCTGGCGTACGTGCTGCCGATGGTGGTCTGCCGGCGGCGGTGGCAGCCGAAGCTGCTGCTGGGCGCCCTGGCGCTGATGACGCTGATCAGTCCGGCCTGGTTGGTCCTGGTGCACACCGACCACTGGTTTCCCGACGGGGCGCGGCTATGGCTGCCCACCTACCTGGCCTGGTTTCTGGCCGGCATGTTGCTGGCCGTCCTGCAGGAGGTGGGTGTGCGCGGCTACGCGTTTGTGGCGATACCGCTGGCGGTCATCAGTTACTTCATCGTGTCCACCCCCATCGCCGGCGCGCCCACGACCTCGCCGGCAACGCTGAGCGAGGCGTTGTTCAAGACGGTCTTTTACGCCGTCATCGCCGCGCTCGCGGTTTTACCGCTGGCCCTGGGCGATCGGGGCTGGTATTCCCGGCTGCTGGCTAGCCGCCCCATGGTTTGGCTCGGCGAGATTTCATACGAGATTTTCCTGATCCACCTGATCACCATGGAATTCGCGATGGTCTACGTGGTTCGCGCGCACGTCTACACCGGCTCGATGCTGAACCTGTTCGTCGCGACGCTGATGCTGACCATCCCGCTGGCCTGGCTGCTGCACCGCTTCACGCGCGTGCGCGACTTAGGACGGGCCCGCTAAGCGCCGCCCCGGCGCGCCGGGTGGCCAGCCAGTCCGAGTGTGCAGCTGACGACGCGACACGCGGGGTCAAGCGTCGCCAGATGCACACTCGCGGAGCCAGGCGCGCGGCTAGATCGCCGCGCCGGGGTTGAGAATGCCCAACGGGTCCAGCGCCTGCTTGATGCGCCGGTTGAGGTCCATCACCTCAGGCCCCAGGTAGCCGCCCAGCCACGGCCGCTTCAACCGGCCGACGCCGTGCTCACCGGTGATGGTGCCGCCGAGACCCACGGCCAGATCCATGATCTCGCCGAACGCCAGGTGGGCGCGTTCGGTCATCGCGGCG
>JAQTVU010000005.1 GCA_028706695.1 Mycobacterium sp. | reverse complement strand
GGTTTTCCACCGACAGAAGTGTCGACTGGGGAGCGTCAGCCAGCACGCTATCAAGCGTCTGCAGGGAGGAGCCGGCCGCGAACACGCTCTCCAGGCTCTGTAGCGGAGAGACATTGGCGGCTTCGGCGCTGAGGTAGCCGCCGCTGCCTACCGTCAGCAGGCTGACGAACTGTTGCTGGAAGGCCTGCGCCTCGTTGACCAGCCCCTGAAACACCTGCCCGTGCTCGCTGAAGAGACTGGCGACGGCGGTCGAGACTTCGTCGCCGCCGGGGCCCAAAAGGGACGTCGTCGCGCCCGCCGCGGCAAGGTTGGCATTACTGATATATGAGCCGATTGAGGAGAGGTCGGCGGCCGCCGATGTCAACTCCTCGGGCACTACGTTCAAAAACGACATCGGAGGTTCCTCCCGCAGAAATATTGGGACGTGGAACCCGCGGCGCTGTCCTCTGTGACATCGACACGGTCCAGGTCAGTGGCATCAATCCCACGACTGGGATATAACATCCAAATTAGGGGACGGGCCATTATCGGCACAATATTTCTGCGCGCAACACGCCGTCAAAACGCCCAGAACGTGGCCGATAGATCGCCCAAAGTTAACGCAAAAAAAGAGACGCCAATTGGCGCAAAAAAAGAGACGCTATTAAATGAAAAACGAGACGCTTGTTAAGCTGCCCCAACCCGTCCAAACCCAACGCCGAGCAGACCAAGGGGGCCGAGTGGCCGAAGTGACTCCAACCGGCCGCCGCTTCAGCGCCAGGCTCCGCGCCCTCATGCAAGACTTCGGAGACCCCGACACCGGACAACCACTCACGCCCGACGCCCTCTACAAAATCATCGAAAACGAACCCGACCTCGCGATGAGCCGCAGCTCCGTCTACCGCCTCGTCGAAGGAAGCGCCATACCCCGCCTCGACCTCATCGAAGCCCTCGCACGCTTCTTCGCCGTCCCCGCCAGCTACTTCGTCGACGACCAGACCTACGCCGACGAAACACTCACCCAAGTCGGACACACACTCACCCAACTTGACGCGCTGAAAGTACGCCTCAGCGAACTACGCGTCACCCTGGCGCGCGACCGCGACAGCGAACCCAGGCAAAGGAAAGCGGACAAACCCACGCCGGGCGACACCGCACCCTGAGAGCGAAGCCCGCTACGCCAGCGCCAACGCAAGGAGTGAACCGATGAGCGACTACGCGACTCGGCGTAAGCAGGCCCTCGCCGAACTTGACCCGGCCGAGCGGGCTGTGTTCGACGAGGCTTACGCGTTGCAGGACTACGTCGAAAGCGATCAAGCTGGCCGCGGCTTGAAGCCGTTCTTGGACCTCATCGACGCCCACGGCGCGGAGGCGGTCATCGCCGCGGTCGATGCGCTCGTCCCCGCAGTGACACCGTGATCAGCACTGTGCACAAATCTAAAGGGCGAGAATGGGATTCGGTGCTCGTCGCTGACGACTTCGCTGAACCGCTGGAGAGCAACTCTATCCCGGCAACGGATGCGATGCTGGCCTATGTCGCCGTCACGCGGGCTCGGCGGCAGCTGGACCGGGCCGGCCTGGCGTGGATCGACAAGTACGTGAACCGCCGCCCACCCGCGCGGCCGCGGTCGATACCTAACCGACAACCAGCGACGCAGGGCGACGACCAGCGGACCGTGCCACGGCGCATTCCTCGCGAAGCGGATCTGCACCGTACCAGTGGGATTCGTGTTCCTTGATTTCGACGACATCGATCTGGCCGACGCCGACGTCGTTTATGTGCAGATCGCCGAACGCCACGTCGTCATCGACCGCCTCACCGGCGAGGTAGCTCAGCTCGAGCACGCGCTGAGCGCCACGGCCCGGCCGGCGGGAGCGCAGTGATGATGAGCGATGAAGCGCCCCGGGCCGACGCGCCTCCTGGCGGCGGTGGCGGTGCGCGAGCGCGATCCCGGACCGCGGGTGCTCGAGCCCTCATCACCCGCCAGGTCGGTGGGTTAGGCCTTGTCGGCCTTCCGCAGGACAGGGGCGGCCGGCTCCGCGGGCCGTGGCGATGAGTACCGCCGCCGAGACGAGCTGCGGGCACCGCAGTGACCCCAGCGCACCGGGCTGTTGTTTGCCGGGCTGCGGTCACGCTGTCGACACGCCCGGCCAACCCTGCCCCTGCTGCTGGACCGCGTTCGGTCCGATGTTGCGGGAAACCACACCCCTCCCCGCGGTCGAAGCCGCCTCCGCGACGGCCCCCGAGGAGCCGGATGGCCCCGCAGCGTCGCGGACCGACACAGACGCCGGTAAGGAGCGCAAAGCCAACCAGCGGTGCTGGATGTGTGAACAGCGACGCACACGCACCCGTGAAGAACACGGCTGGGAATGCGTTGATTGCCAACGGATCACATAAGTTGATTGCCAACGGATCACATAACAAGACATCGACCGCCACTGCCGCCACGGTGGTGAGCGAGGCCAGCTGCTGGCAATCCCGCAGTTGCTCGTCAGGATTGAGGAGAGAGAGGGCCAACGATGCAGCAGTTATCGCCATCCGGAGCTCGGGGCGTGCGTCTTTGGCAAGGCGCACAAAGTGCCCGGTCGCCCGGTCTAGGAGTTACTTTTCTGGCTGGTGGCGATGATCCGCTCGAAGAACAACTCCTGCGCTCCGAAGGGCGACGCGGCTGTATCAAAGCCTCAATCTCGGATTCCGAGCTGATTCCGACTATCCGGCATAACAGCGCCGCGTCCTGTCCGGGGTCCCTCGACTGAAACGCCTCGCGCTCAGTGCCCGTACCGCACGCCCTCGGTCGTACCGCCGGGCGTGACATCTAGAGTGAGGCCGAACTTGTCCAGCCAAGGCGTGACCAACTCAGCGATTGTGTGGTCTTGGTTGCCGCGGATCGTGATGCCGACCGCCACCGCATCGCCGTTGGGTCGGATCAAGTAGACCGGTCCGCCGGAGTCGCCTGAATCGCTCGGCGCGTCGAACCGCACCTTGCTCGCGGTGGGGGCCGCGAGGACGTGGCCGCAGGTACGTCCAGTAGTGACGCCGTACTTACATAGCTCGTCGCCCTCGTTGACTGCGGCAGTGGTGCCGTCGATCGGTCGACGATCCAGGACGCGCGCGTCTCGCGGGATTTGGCTGTCGAGCGCCACGACGCCAAAATCGGCGTCGTCGCCGACATTGCCTTGGTCGACGGATTGAACGAACGTGCCGATCTTCTCGTAGTGGTTTGTTGCGGTCCACTTCATGGAGACCTGTAAACCGCCGTGGGTGCAATGGCCTGCGGTGAACATCACGGGGTGTCCGTCTCGCGTGTGCGCCAGCCATCCAGCGGTGCAAGTTTCCGTATCGTCACTTGCGCCGCTGTAGGTTGCGATGCCCGCGCCGGGAGTGATTGCCGGCGATGCGGGGAGCGGGGGAGAGGCCGCCGCGGGGGTGGTGAAGGCGACGGAGAAGGCTGCCAGCAGCGCAAACCACGCGCCGCCCCACATAATTGAAAAACGAGACGCCATTTCTTGTCACCCCCCTCTGCTATTCGGATTGTCGAATTAAAACAACTCTATCTTGTGGCGGCTTCCCGGCATAGCGTTGTCGCAGGTCTTAGCATGATCCCAGCGGCGCGCAGCCGGTTCGGCGGGCCGCGTAGAGACGACTTATCGGGGGCTTCGATCGTGGCAATTGATAAATCCAGTGCGGACTGCGCCGATGAGGTGATCGGTTCGAATTGGCCGTCGCAAAACGAGGATGGCTACGACCACTACGTTCAGCAGCTGCTCAAGGATGCCTCGCGCGCGCAGCAGGCCGCCCAGGCCAAGCAGCAAGAACAGCAGTACGTGATGGATGAATGCAGTAGCGAGACCCTGGATGCGCTGGCGCGCGCCGCCGGTATGGACGTCTCGAAGCACCTGCAGAGCGCCCAAGATTGCGCGAATATGGCGGGCTGGGCGAAGTATGCGGCGGAGGCGATCCGGACGGCGAAGAATGCGATGAACGCCGCAGTTGACGCGCACGAGTTGATGCACGATCTGCCAACAGTCGATGACGACGACGCGGATGGTGATCTGCAGGAGGCCAAAGACGCCGACTTGCGAACGCATCAGGAGACGGTGCAGACCGCGAAGAGCACGCTGGACAGTGCGTTGGCTGCCGCTAATCGTGCGGCGAATGCCGATGTCGTTCCGACTCCATTCGGCGGGACCCCGCAGATTCCCGAGGATGGCGAACGTACCGGTGATACCGACGGCGATGCTGGCGAGGGAGGCGCCGACGAAGCTGACGGCGGCGCGTCCCATGTTGGTGACTCCCTCAACGAGCTATGGGGCATCGGTGACCCCGACGATGACGGTGGCGATGATGATTACGCCGACGATGACGGTGGCGCGGGCGCGAACGCGACGCCTCAAGTGGGGGCCCATGGCCCTACGGATTTCGCACCGCCTGGCACGTACTCACCGGCGAACGCCGACCCGGGATTAACGCCTGCAGCTCCCGGCATGCCGGGAGTCCCGCCCACAGCTGCGGCTCCAGGCGCCCCGAATGCGCCGTCACCGCCGCGGCTACCGACCACGACGCCGGCCGCTCCCGCAGCGGCCGCCGACGCCGGCGGGGGAATGAAGCCCGGCGCGGCGCCTGGCCTGAGCGGCGGGCTCGGTTCAGCCATGCCGGCCGCTCCCGCAGCGGCTACCGACGGTGGCGGCGGAATGAAGCCGGCCGCGTCGCCCGGGTTAGGGGCCGGCGGGCTCGGGTCTGGCATGCCGGCAGGGATGGGGCAGCCGCAGATGCCGATGCAGGCGCCGCAGGCACCGGCAGGTGGCGGTGCTAGCCCGTTGGGTGAGTTGACGAAGCCGGTCACGGATGCGCTGGGCAAGCTCGGCGGCGGCGGTGGTGGGCCTGGCGGCGGCCCCGGCGGTGGTGGTGTGCCGATCAGTGAGCACCAGCTCGACAAGTTGTTGGCGGAGCAGGGAAATTGCGACGGCGGCGGTAACGGCCCCGGTGGTAACGGACCCGACGGTGACGGTGACGGCAAGGGGCCGGATGGCAAACACGACCATGGCGGCGACAAGGATCCAGGGAAAGGTGTTGGCCTGCAAGGAGTTCACACGCAGCTGACCCCGCCCCACCTGATGGACCCGTATTCGCCTGCGAATACCAACCCGGCGCTGAACAACCCGGCGTCGCCGTTCGCGGGCGCGCCGTCGCCGGCGAGTCCCGTGACCACACCGGCGCCGAGCGGGGTGGCGGCGCCGATGACCGAGCTGTCGGCCGACGAAAACGTGCCACCGGCTGCCGCGACCGCCCAGCAGGCCGGGCAAGTGATTCAGCCGGCAACGGTGGAGCAGCAGGCCAGTCACGGCCATTCCGGTTCACAGGCAGTGGCGAACAGTCTGGCGCCGACCCCGCCGCCTCCCGGGGGCGCGTTGGCCGAGTACCCGACGCCGGGCGCGATGCCGCCAGCAGCGATGGGTGGCATGCCGATGATGCCGCCGATGGCAGGTGCTGGCATGGGGGCGAGCGGCGGTGGTTCGGTGTCACCGGTGCTGGCCGCCGTCCCTGCCACTGTCGGTAGCGCTATCGTCGCCCGCGAGGTCTCCACGCGGGAAACCCCGCCGCCGGCCTCGGAAGCGCCATTGCAGCGGATCCTGTCGCTGCCACCCGAACACGCCGCCGCGGAAAGCATCCTCGCCGGGCTGGTGAAAGCATTTCGGCAGCGGCACTGGGAATCTCAGCGCGTCGCCGTCGGGGTGTTCGCCGCCGGAACTCCCGCCGAGCCGACCTGGCGCTACATCGTCGCGACCAGCGACGCCCTGTCGCTGATCCCGCTGGGAATGTCGCTACCCGCCGGCGTCGAGCTGCTGTCTCAACAGCCCGTACGGTCCACGTTCGCCGGCGACTGGAACGGCAACCAGCACGCCGGCCGCAAGCTCGCCGCGCTGGCCAACCACTACGGCAGCACCGCCGGGCAGCTGGTCTATCTGGTGTCCAACGACCCGGACGCGGTCCTGTTTCCCGGCCGAAGCGGCAACGTAGCCGAAGTCGTCCAAAGCAGTGAGGAGACAACGGCTTTGATCGGGCAGCGCCGTGCTGCTCCAGCGATCTCCCCACGCGTGGAGATCGCGCGGAAGCTGCCGATCCGCGACGATGAAGCCGGAGATGTGCTCACCGAACTCGGCACGCTGTGGGGGTTCCACGACGCGACCGCTGACGACTTGGAGACCGCGACGGCGATGCTGTGGGCGGCGCGGTGGGGCCGTGGCCGTGACCGCAAAAACGAGCTCCCGGCTATCACTGCGACCTACCTGTATGTCGAAGGGCTGCGGGCGGTCCAGGAGAACCGTCCCCGCGACGCAGCGTTCTCGGCGTCCGCGATGCTCGGCGTCCGGCCCGACGATTGGCACTGACACGGTGACGCTCGTGCCCAGCGGATGTCCGTGCGCCTGCCATCGGCCAGGGATGGGCATGGCTGTGGCGCACTGTGTGCCTTGCTGTGATGGGCGCGGCGCGACGGTACAGCAAAGGGGGGGCAGTGCAATTGGCTGACGAGATGGAAGTTTCGAAGCTCGGCCCACAGCACCAGGCTCATACCTGGACCGACGGTGTCGGCACCCTTTGGCGGTGGACGGATGCCACCGCGTGGCAGTACCAGCAGGATGGCGAGTGGTTAGGTAGCTACTGGACCGTCGAGGGGGCCCCGCCGTACCGGAGTCCGCGCTGATCAGCTCGCCAGGAGGCAGGTCAAATCCGTTGCCCTCGCGGCTGTGTCGGCGCAGTCGTTAGAGGGTGATGATTTTCAACAGGTCTTGGAGGCCGTCGAAATCGGACGTGTTGCGGGTGGCCAATGCGGCTCCATCGGCGATGACGATCGCCGCGATCATGAGGTCAACGCGTCGTTTAGGACCGGCTGTCCGTCCGGCTGTTGCCGCGATCGCGCACAGCTCCCGGTAGATATCGGCTTCACGTTGCGCAAAAGGTAACCCGTCGCCGTAGGTTGAGCGGTGCTGCACGAGGTCGATGCGGGCGCGGGCGGCGATACGGGGATCGGGATGCGCTGTGCCTTCGCTGAATTCCGCGCAGACCAGTGCTGAGACTAGGAATTCGTGATCCCCGGGCGGTAAGAGGTCCCAGCGGGGCTTGCTGATCAGCAGGTTGGTATCGAGGTGAATCCTCACTGAGCGCTCTCGCTTATGCGGCCGGAGTCCTCGCGGCCACGCTCGACGAGATCGAGCATCGCCTCCTCGTAGCCGGTGGGCGGGGCTTGGGTATAGAGGCCGGCCTGTTCGATCTCGGCCAGGGTGGCGCCTCGCCGGCGTTGTAGCGGCGGCGTGGCCGACTGTTTGGCGATCACTACACCGGTGTCTTTGCCGCGGACCGTGACGTGAAATGTCTCGCCGGCTTCGGCGGCATCGATGACCTTCGAGGCGTGTTGGCGAAGTTCGCGGATCCCGACAGGTGTACTCACCAGCCCAATGTAGCACCTACGTGCTACATTGATGTGGTTTCTGAGATTGTTGACACGATACGGCATGGTGCCGTATCGTGCCCCGTGTGGACAGGGCCGCGTTCGACAGGCAGCAAGCACGGGAGACTTTGGTCGCTCGTGGGCTCACCTCCTTGGCCGCGGACGAATTCTTGCTGAGGTCGCTGCTGACCGCCTCCGAGGCCGCGACAGTCCTGGGTGTTAAAGACTCACGAGTCGCGCGAGACACGTTGCGCCGGTGGGGGATTAAACCGGTTAGCCGAGGGCCAGGCCGTAACGGTGAGAATGCCTACCCCGCTGAATTGGTCTGGCATCGCCATCAGAACCGACCCGGACGTGGATGGCGCAAGGGTCAGTCCGGACCATCCGTAGAAAAGGAGCGCCCCATCGTGCAAATCGTCTCCGAACTTGAGGCGCAGACCACCCTGCCCTGGTATGCCGATAGCAGCGAAGTGGTGGTGCTTGCTTCAGTCTTGGTCGATGCCGACTGGCTGAGCACGCCACGCGATGTCATCGAATTTTTCGAGAAGCCGTGGAAATGGGACGATTTGCATCAGCTCTGGACTAGAGCCGGCCGGCCGCGAGCTCCTTCGGGTGATGACCTCGCCCACTCCCGCCAGGTGGGCCAGGGGGCGTGGAGGCGTGAACTCGAGCGTAGGCACCGAGACGGCTCCGCGCGGTGGCAGGCACTCCTTGACACGCTCGAGGCGCACGCCGCCGGCGCGAAAATTACGCCGCGAGAAGAGCGGAGTGTGAGACGCACGTGACAGGCTGCGAGCTGAACACACCGCTGGTGTCGTGATGAGCACTCCAGCCGACCTGGCCGAGCAACTGCAACACGTCACCGAACGTGAATACGTCCGCTTCACTGCGCACTGGCTGACCTCCGCGTCCAATCTCGACGAGGAACCTCCGCTGACGGGGAATCGGCTCATCGACGCACTCGTTTCCGCAGCGTCCGCCCACGCCGCGTTCACGTCTACGGGCCAAGTGCCCAGCTGGACCGGCACCAAGGCGCGGGTGCTTGACCATTTTTGGCATCCTGCGCACCCCAACCTCTTTGCCTACTCACTGGTCCATAGCCCGGCGTCATTTGCTTTGCACGGCATTCTAATTGAGGAAGGATCGCTCGTCTCTGTATGACTACCAACTCAAATCTCAGCCGCGAGGACATCATTGGTCTCCTCACCGAAGTTGGGCAGTACCTCCACAGCCGGGGCGTCCGAGGAGAGCTGTTCGTAGTCGGCGGCGCCGCAATGGCACTCGCCTTCGATGCCCGGCGGACAACGAACGATGTGGATGCGGTATTTGAACCGAAAGACGTGGTGTACGAGGCTGCTCGCCATGTCGCCTCCACCCATGAGGGGCTTCCAGAGACCTGGATTAACGATGCTGTAAAAGGATTTCTGCCAGGTAATGACGACAACGTCCGAGTAGTTCTCGACGTGCCCGGATTACGGGTATCGGCCCCGTCCGCTGAGTACCTACTCGCGCTCAAGGTTTACGCCTCCCGCCCAGCCCGCGATGACGACGACATCGAATTCCTCGCAGAACATCTCGGCCTGACCACTGCCGACCAAGTTCTCGACGTCACTGAGCGCTACTTCCGGCGCGCACAACTACCACCCAAGACTCAGTTCTTCATCCAGCAGATATTCGGCGACGGCCAGCCCTGATCCCGGGGGCTCTCGGTGGTCAGTGCTGACGGCCCGGCGATAAGCTGGGCGATGCGAGGAAGTGTGATCGCAGTGAGTGAGTTCAGAAATGCGGTCGCAGCCGCCGCGCGGAACACCCCCTACACGGTCGTCGACACCAAGAAGGGCTTCGAGGTCCGGCTTGACGTGGCCAACGCGAGGTGGTGGAGCTTGTACGAACGGGCCGGCTTGCGGAAGACCTTTCGGTGGCGGGTGAAGGAGCGCGGGTCGCATTTCACGATCTTCGATCGGCAGGTCGGAATGCAGTGGCGTGTCGGAGCTCCCGATCTGGGCGCCTCGGTGCAGGCACAAGGTGGGCGGATTTTTTCGCTGTCGCGGGAAAAGATCTGGGCGCTGTCAGACCGTGGCCGCATTGAGCCGGTGGTCGACTACAAGTTCAACTCTCGAGAGGGCCGCGATCTGATCCGCCTGACGGCCCGGCAACTGGGCCTCAAAGAGCGGCTTCCCTTTTCGCTGTTGTTCTCGCTCAGCATGGCGCTGGCAACTCCTGTCGTATTCGCGGTCTGGGGACTGGTCACGCTGATCGCCAAACTCACCGGCGGCCACTTCTAGAGGACACTGGAAGCGGAACGTGACTGATCAGCGGCAGCCCGACTAGCCAACTACATGCCGGTTATATGCCAACGGATAGCCGTTGACAATGCGGGGGAGGTTCGTGAAATATGGTGGTGTGGAACCACGAGAGGCCATCGCAACTCTGAACCGCGCGGTATCGGCGGCTGGCCGTGCCCGTCAGCGACTGCTGGACGACGCCGAACGTGAAGGCCTGGAGGCGGGGGCGGCTGCCAACCTGCTACGCGATCGCTACGGTCAGTCGCAAGCCAAGACCGCGGCCTGCGTGGGTGTCCCCGCAGCGACTCTGTCGGGGTGGATGGCCAAAGCGGCGGAGGTCGGTCACGTGGCGCACGACCCCATCACTCGCATTTTGATCCTCACCGAAGGCGCTATCAGTCGCCACGTGCGGGAGACCGGTTTCGTCGTCGACCGGATCATCACCGGACGAAACGAGGCCCAAATCTTAGCGATGTCGAATCTGTCGCTCGACGTGTTCAACACCGGCCGCGACGCGCCGGTGCCTCTCATGCTGGCCCACGACGCCGAATCAGACAGCTGGATCGGCATCGACAACGTCTTGCCGGGTGATTACGGCGGCACGGGCCCCTCCAATGTCCGCAGGGCCGCAGAAGAATTCGGCGTCGAGCCTGACCTCGCGTGCGCGATCGCCTTCGTTGACCACTGCTCGGATCTCGACGTGATCGCCGGTGAAATAACCGCGATCGACGTCGACACCTCTGCCTTGCCGTACCCGCTGCCCTATCCGCACGTCGACGATCCATCGGTCTACACCGACGAGTTCAGCGTCACCGAGGTCGACGACTGGGTGCAGCGATCAATCGACAGCCCCTCCACATCCAGCTTGGACTCCTGGATGATGTTCTTCACGCACTCCGCACCGCCAGACTGGGCCCAGGGGCAGGCTCACGCCCGCGTGTACCTCGCGCCGGAACACGCTGCAGCAGACGGCTTTACACGACAGAGTTGGTACGCGGGCCACAATGCATGCCAACTGATCATCGAACGCGGCCGCACGCAGCTCTGGCTGTCGCTACGACAACCCCACGATCCCACCCGCTGGCTCGCTGACGAAACCTACAACCTCCTCAGCGCAGCCAAGCTTTTCCCGGCTGACATCCACGCTTCCGACAACCAAAGCCGAATCCGGCGATGGCTTCGCGGCGCGGGCCGACCACGACCCAAGGACCTCGATCTCCCAGCCGGCAGCAACGGCCTGTCATTCACGCCGGCCGCCGCACGTGCGCGCACCCGCGGCGCCTGAAGCACGCGGCACGCCTGACCCGCATAGCTGTGGTCTGCCAGATGACCCGCGGCGGCGGCGCGTGGCAGATGAGTGCAGGGTTCGCGCCGCCGCAACAGAGTTCGAATCGCGTAGTGCAACGTTGCGTCCGATCTGTCCTGAAGCGAAGGCCTTTCGCGCTCGTATCGACGCTGTCGAACTGATCGTTACCGTCATTCGTGTGTGCTCCAACCCCGTGAATTATGTTGATGACGGAACCCATTCGCCAACCCGCGATAGCGCAGCGACGCTGTGATATCGAAGGCTTTAGGTCTCGTCGTCGACCTCGTAAGCTTCGCCGGGGAATAGCTGCCGTATGTCCGCGCGGATCGCCACATCACCGTAGCGATAGGCGTGTTTGATAACGGCCGACTCGTCTTCGCTCCAGTCGTTGTCGGTGTCGGGCTGTAGCACACCTACGCGCCGTAGCCGCACCAGTTCGGCAATGCCTCGTGTCGTCATATCCCCGTCCTCCAATCCGGTCGGTATACAGCATTGGGGCCGGCCGACGTGATGCCGGGCCACCGCCCAACTAAAGTCGGCTTTGGCTAACTATAGTTGCAATGAGGGAGGTGTTCGTTCGCATGCTGTTGCACCGGCCGTTCGCCACCGTGACGCCGACATTGGACGGCGACGTACTCGGCGTCCTGGCGGCCAGTGAGGCGATATTCACGATCACCGAGATTCAGCGCATCTTGACCACTCCGTCGGGCGAGGGGATCCGCAAGGTCCTCACCCGCCTCACCGCCCAGGGTGTCGTTATCCATGGCCGCGTCGGTAGGACCAACACGTACCGGCTCAACACCGAACACATTGCAGCAGAGCCTATCCTGGCGTTATCGAAGCTGAATGCGACATTCCTAGAACGGCTCGAATCACAGCTGAAAGAGTGGGGCGACGCACTCAGGTACGCCGCGGTGTTCGGCTCAGCCGCTACCGCACGAATGACCCTCGGTAGCGACATAGACCTATTCCTCGTGCGCGCCTCCGTACCCGAAAACAGTTCGCGGCAGGGTGATTCGGATGAATGGGAGCTGCAGGTGGTCGAGATCGCGCGGTCGGTCACCGCGTGGACGGGTAACGACTGCCGAGTCGTCGAATACACCGAGGATGAGATCCGTGCCGCTGCTGGCGAGCCGTTGCTCGATGACGTGGCCAAGCAAGGCCTGACCGTCGCCGGGACACGCGCATGGTTCATCGGGCAGCTACGGCCCGACCGCCAGAAGCGGGCCGCGCGGCGCAAGGACCGCCGGCGTTAGCGTTCTTTACGCAGGACGTGCACTCGGGTCTTCGGGGCGATAAGCGGGGAACCCTTCGGCCCCTTGATATATGAGCCGATGAACTTCGGCTTGCGCCAGCTACGGTTGGGTCCGTACGCCTGCTGGCGCCAGTGCCCGCTCACCAGGAACCGGTGATTGAAGCGGTTACCGCCACCGCCCGCGGGCGCGGCGGCCGCGGGCCGCGCACGCAGATCCACGATCGTCACCGGCGATGGCCGGCGTGCCGGCGCAGACCTGTCCAGCAGACGATCGTCGTCACCGTCAGGCGGCTGGGTCTCGGGATCGGGTCCGATAGTGCGGGTTTCAGCGAGGCTCGCCTCGGCCATCAGGAGCCAGGCGGCTCCGACGGCGCTGACGAACGGTTGTGCGCGGGGATCGCCGGCGGTTTCTTCCGTTCGTGGAATGTCGGGCCGGACCATGATGGTTTGCGCAGCCCAGACCGGGGACGTCGTGCCGGCGAGTCGGAGTACTTCGGGCTTCTGTTCGGCCCGCGAGAACGGCGTGAGTTGCAGCAGACCATCTGGTCTGGTCCACCACCACACCCCGTCCCACGGAAGGTCGACGACAGCGGCGACGTCGGGAGAGACCTGCCGGGCGATGTATCCGGGGTTGTTCAGGGTGGCATCCACCGTCTCCGGCAACGGCACACCGGCAGGAACCGTCCCGGCTGATTTCGCCCAGCACAGCATGCCGTTCGCGACAGGCAGGGCGGCGGCGGGCGTCCACTCCGGTAGCGATTCGGCTGCCTGGAGGATGATGTCGACCATCTCGCGCGAAATCCAGAACAGCTCTGCAGTTCGGCAGGCCTGCGCCTCGGCCCTCATGACGGCGGCGGCGTCCTCGAAACTGGCGATGAGCCGCTGGAGTCTTTTCGCCGCGGCGATGTCGTGCGCGGAGGCGTTCGGTGGTGGGGGAGTCCTGTACTCGTCGAACGAGATGTCTGCGGCCGCGTCCATCGCGGCGCACCACCCCCGACGGATGTCAGGCACGCTGGTCGCCGCCCAGGGCGCTGTGCGGCGGCGGCTCACCCAGGTCCTCGATTCACGTTTGTGTCGCTCCTCTACCTTTGATGGAGCCCCCAGGCGTCGGCCTGGTCGGCTGCGTTGATGAGCGCAACGCCAAGCTGGCGAGCCGCCGCCGGCGTGATACCGCCGTAGTCGTCGCGCAAGTGCACGTGCACCAGCAACTCGCCCAGGCTGCCATCAGAGAATTGCCGGCAACTGGCCCACACCGCCTCGGGCTCAGCGTCGGTACCGTGTCTGGCGCTCCAGACGACGCGGTAGCCTTCCGGCTGCCATTCGTCGACGATCACCGCACCGGAGGGAATTCCCGTAGTGGTCATTTCCTTTTCCTCGTAAACGTTTTCGCTAATTTGCACGCTTCGGCGGTTTACCAATGGCCGATGCCGTGGGCTGCGTCAAGTTTGTGATAGCGCGGATAGTCTTCTGCGCCAACAGAATCCTCGATTGGAGTGGCCCGACAAGGAACTACCAGCCGGTGTATGCCACCAGGAGGTCTGCGAGCACCGTCCGCTGGTCATGATCCAACCGAGCGGCGATGTCTCCGAGTCCTGCGGCTTGAAGCCCGCGCAGCATCTTGCCGCCAGTATCACCGTTATAGAAACTCACCATCGCCGCGAGGAAGACCGCTGTACCGGCAGGAAGAAATTCCAGCGATCTCGTGATCTCGACAATGTCGGGCGGCGATAACTCATATGAGATGAAGTAGCCACCTTCCCGGAAATACTGCCGGCCAACAAGCTCAATTCCCCGTTTCCACGCCGTAGTAAACGAGTCCGGCTCTGGGTCTGGCCCATCCCAGTCGGGATCTACTTCTTGGAGTTCGTCGTCGCTCACGGGGGCTTCCCTTCCTCTGCAAAGAAGCGGCTGACTGGTGCCTTGCCACCGCCTTCATCGGGCGTGGCGGTGCCTGGTGGCCGTCCCCGCTATCCGCCATGCGCGGGAGCACTTATTGGCCAGGTGCAGTTGCCACGCCAGCTCGGTCACCGCATCGGCAGCCTCACGCTCCCGCTGCAACAACTCGTCATACTCCTGCGGGTGCGCAAGCCGCAATGCTTGCAACGCCCGATCCTCACATCCTCTGCTCTCCCATTGAAGAATCGAGGACCGGTTCACAAAGCAGAACTCGCATTGCCGGCGCGGCCGCCACCGCTTTGCAGGAGCCGGTTGGATCCTCACCGCTCGCGGCGCGCGATCCAAGTCCACCACCTCAATACCGTCGACGTTCTTCGTCACGATCTCAATCTCCTTGCTTCCGTGCTAGATCCAGCGGTGCGTATCGGTGTTCCATTTTCTGCCTTGTGCTTACGCAGCGTCCCGTTGCCACGCACCGGCATCTCGCGGCCGCAGCGCGAGCAGATTCCGCGCGGGTGGACGTGGAAGGCAAGGTGATTTGGACACACCGACTCCGGCTGGGTTCCACTGCCCACGCACCACAGCGTGGACGGTGCCACTCCGGGACTAACGCGAAGCTTCACGCCGTAATGCCCAGGCGCATACGGGTCGTAGTCGGTTGGTTCAACACAGTATCCGAGCGACCGCAAACGGGACTCTGCCACAGCGGCATTCCCGCCAGAATTCAGATGCAGGATCACGGCCCCGCCCAACTCTCGTGTCGACCCGAGGACTGCGTCGGCCACATGGTGTCCGAACCTCTGGGTAATCGCTTCGCCGGCATGACGCTCCACATGCCGAGACTGCACCTGCCGTATCGGGTCCATTTCGCTCACGCCCACACCTCCCACGCCGCGTACGTTCACCGGATGAGTAGCGCTTGGGCAGCGGCAAGTCCGCGCCTTGCGGACTCGATCAGTGCAGCGACATCATCGCCGCGTTCACTTTCCGCGTACTCCACGTCATACACCGGACCGGCCAACTCAGTGAGTGCGCGGGCCGCACGCCGCGCCGCGGCGATCGCCGCGGCCAACTCCTCACCTAGCCGACCGCGTAACTCTCCGATCACTGCCTCATGGTCAAGCTCGGCGACCGTCATTCGCCCAGCCAACCTATCTGCGGCGTCCTGGGCCGCGATTCCCTTCCGCACATGCTCGCTTATTGCATCCGTGACTGAACTCATCGTTGACCTTCCTCGCGGTGTCAGTACGGCCGATGTTCTGCGACGTAGGCAGCCGCCGGCGAGGTCTCGCCGGCCGGGTAGCGGTGGACGGATCGTCGATCGTGTTCGCGGGCCCTGGCCAGGGCCGCTGCGTTCGACCAGAACGTGTGGGTGGTGTCGGTGTGCGCGACGGCGCCGCAGATGAAGCAGTTCTGCGGAGCGAGATGTGCGGGCATAGCCATGGTCTGATCATGCTCCCTGGTTCCGACGCGCGCGGAAGACTCGGCGGTGCGCGCCGCGCAATACCCGTCTACGGGGCGGGTGCTCATCGCGACGCCTCCGCAAGGAGCGTGACGGTGCGGGCAGCCTTGTTCCGGCCGTCGACTACCGCACCGATGACCAAGGAATGATCACGCGCGGCCCGGTCCTCTGCGGCGCCGCGGTAGGCCCAGGCCATAAGAATCTGCCCAGTTTCGCCGAGACGCACATTGAAGACGCGGTCCCCCTTCGTCCACACGCGCTCGCTGGACGGGATGTCGATCTCGATCGCGCGATAGTCGACCTCGGACCAGCCGTAAAGCGACGCAGCGGCAGCAACGCGCTCCTGCCCCGAGCCTCGCTCGGTGTCGCGCTTCGTGACGCTCATCGGTCTGCCTTCGCGAGCGCGCGGGCCCCAGCAACGTAGTTGCATGCGTCGACGTGCAACGAGCATCGCCCGGCGTGGTCGAGGTGGCCGTCGATCGCGGGAATCGACCCGGACAGGTCGATCGTGTGGGCGTCGTTCACGAGGTAGACGGCGGGCTGTTCGGTGGGGGCGACGCGGAACGTGTGCCTGCCGAGGGTGACTCGGTACGAGCGATCGGGCGTGACGGTTTCGACGGTGTGCGCGATCAACGGTCTCTCCATCTTCCGAAACAGGTGGCTAGCCACCACGGTACTGCGGTCGTTGCTAGGTGGCAAGCCACCGTGCGAGAATCGCGCAATGCCGTCCCAGCACCGCTACCCGGCAATCACGCCGCGCCCCGATCCGGACCTGCGCGAGCGCGCCAAGCAGGCCGTCGCCGAAGTGGATTCGACCCTCAACGGACACGTCATCGGCTTTTTACGCTGGCTGGTGCGAGACACCGACGAACTACCACCGCGCCCCGCCCGGCGCGTGCCCGACGAGCCGACTGCGCCGCCCCGGTAGCCACCTCACGGCACCATCATGAGTGAGAGGTACGACGTTGTTAGCGCGACATAGATTAGGAATCGCCCTGTGCTCATTGGATATACCGCTACCGGAGAGCCTATGAGCCACTAGCTCGATTAGCGGCCCAAAGGGGGCATTCTGTGCAGATGCCCGTGTTGTCGTCGTACGTCACTTGCCAACCGCACGGTCCGGTCATGCCATCGCACGCTGCATACTCGGTGCACCCACACTCCCGGCACATCCGGGGATAGGCCCATTCAACCACCGTGATTTCCGAACCCGGCTTAGATACCGCGATGCGTCCCGCAAAAGAACTCCACGAACTCAGCCGGGGTCAACTCTGGAAAACCTTCAGCAAGGACGTCGGCGGTCGTGATCGCCCGTAACGGTTCCCGGCGTACCGAGAGCACATCAACGATCGTGATCAACTCGCGCTTGGCGCGGTGAACACCCCGGTACTTGGGACACAGCGCCAACTGGTCGCCTGCACGCAACCGTCGCCACCCATCCCGCCTCGTCTGCGTCTTGACCCGATCCCGCACTGCCTGCGTCGTCAACGCAACGGACATCCACCACAGTCGGGTTTTCAAATCACTCACGGCGCCCAATCTCCTTGAATCGCTGTAGCTCTACCGCTAGTGGATAGACGCTTTGCCGTCGACGCCCAAGTGCGTTGAGGGCCAAGCTTCGTCGTCCGAGGGTTGATGCGACAGCTCCCACTGCGTGGTCCCTGCTCCTTTGACGGTCTTCACCTTCGGCTCCACAAAGAACGTCGCACTGGCCCTGGCCGGCAACGATCCTTATCTATGCCGGACGCTCGACGACGATCGGATGGGGTGCGGGGCGCCGAGTAAGACGTGCCGGTCACTGTGCTAGCCCATTTAGTACTGCTGTGAACATCGTCGGTGCCGCCGCGAACCCAACCAAAACCGCGGTGACCACGACGACGAACAAAGCCCACGCCGCGTAGCGGAGCCAGCGATCTCGGCGGCCCTCAATTTCTGGATCGGCGCGCCTAGCGGTCAGATCAAATACGTTGTCGTCCATATCAGGAATCCTTCTCCAGGGGTCTGACATTGATGGCGTACGTTATGCAGACAGTTGGTTACCTAATCCGGACTTATTTCCATTCCCAGGTGGTGAGCGCTTGCGCCACTTTCTGGGGCCAACGCATGGGCGATTCATCGAGCGGTAAATCCTTGGCCCATACCGGATCGTCAAGCGGATCAGTCTCACTCTTGAAGCCTTTTCGATCGAGAAGCAAATAGATCGGCCGGACTTCGCCGTCGTCGCATCGGACGGCCAGGTAGGCGCGTCCCTTCGCCACGCTCGCGTCGATGGCCACCGCATTCGGATACTCCTGTTGAAGAGCGGCCGTAATCGACAGCCGCGGTTGAGCCCCAGTCTCGGTGCCAGGAATCGAGTCCCATCCCATCCTGATCTCCTCTCGATACCTTCACCGGTCGGCCATCCGCCGGTGTGGGTCGCATTCGTCGCAATCAGAACACGTCACGCGCAGCCGCAGCGCGTCCCGAATCCGCTCGAATGCGGTAGATGTCCGAATGCCCCGATCGGCGAGCGGTGTTCCCTGATTATCAACAATGTCCAACACTGCGAAATCGTCTCGACGACAATGGACGTCGACTAGGCCATCGCGAGCCAGCCCGGTCAACAATGCAGCCACAGCGGCCCGGCCTTTGGCTTCTATCGTCGCGCTGTAGCCGATACCCGCGTCGTGCTGGCACGCCCGAAACACCGCCACGCTATGTGCGCTCAACGGTAGGCCGCCATCAATAGCCGCCGACGACGAAGATAGGAAATCAGTCACGTTGTCGCCCTTTTTGATCTACTCGACCGCAACGTCGTAGCTGCCTGCGGCGGCGGTGTGCAGCATCCGTGAGGTCTCGCGGGCGTAAACGGGGCAGGTGCTCACTGCGTTATCACCGGCCTCGGTTTCGGGTGGGTTGTGTCATCGGTGTCCACCTTCGACTTTCGTCTGCGATTGTCTCTCGTGGGGCCGACATCGTGTTGCGCATTCTCGAGGTCCGGAAGTACACCTTACAATGAGTCGATTGTAATGTCGAGCATTGTAAAGTCCACCGTTGTGATCAGGCTGCTCTCCCTGCGCGGATTCGCCCGGCGCAGCGGGCTGTCGTATGGAACCGTGCTGCGCTATCGCCACGAAGGGCGTCTGCCCGCCCCTGACGGCGAACTCACTGACGATCCAGACGGCAACATGCCCGAGGGCGACGTCCATAGTCACCCTGGCTGGCTGCCGGCCACCGTCGACAACTGGCAGCGACCCGGCCAGGGTGCCCGCACCGATTTGAAGCGGGCTCACGACTCCACGTAACGGCACCTTTACTGGACTCCTGATTCCGGACAGGCGGATCGGAATGGACGCTCAACCTAGTGTCCCGCAATGCAATCCGTGCTATTGGCCCAGTTTTCGGAGGCGGTAACGCGTCTGCCGCTCGGCCTTCATGACGGTGGCAGCGTCCTCGAAACTGGCGACGAGTCGACGGAGTCTTTTCACCGCGACGATGTCCTGCGCGGAGGCATCATTTGGTGGCGGGAGAGCCGTGTACTCGTCGAACGACGAGATGTCGGCGCCCAGGGCGCTGCGCGGCGGCGGATCACCCGGATCCTCGATTCACGTGCTGCGGCACGATTCCTCTGTTTTTTCGCATCCTGACTCCGGGCCCTGGCCGCTGTTTGAGCGACGATGGTGCTACTGGAGATGAATGAAGGAGGACGGTCCTGATGGCAACCGGTCGGCAACGCCGCGCCCGCGAGATGATGAGCGGTGCACTGGCGGCCGCCGCGGCGGGCGCGGTGTGCATGCTCAACGCGGTCTGCGCGCGCGCCGATCCTCCCGACGACGAGTTTCTACAGGCTATGCAGGCCAATGGTCTGGCGCAGTACTTCTCGTCACCGGCGAACCAGATCAGCGAGGCCAAGCGTGTGTGCGCGGGCATGAGAAACGATGCGAGGAACGCGCCAGCGCTCGCGTTCGTCATCGGCCGCGACCACGGCATGGTCGACAAATCGGTAGAGGTCTCGTTCCTCGACAACGCGATCGACTTCTACTGCCCGGACGTTCCGCTTCCGCAATTCTGAACCATGGCCCATCCCGTGATCCGCAATTCGTCTTTCCGCACCGGCTCAAGGGGCGGCGCCGCGCATGATCAGCCTGGGACGAAATGATGGCCGGGTTCGCCCGCGGCATCGCTGACACACGCTCTCGGCCTGCGATACTGGAGCCGGTATAAGTTATTGACCAGCAGCAATAGGCGCATTATGGTCGATGCGACGATCACCGCCAGCGCGGCAGCGATCCCGATCGCTGACGACTTCACCCTGCCTCTGGACGCTGCGACCTTGACGTTCGGAATTCTGGGCAAAAAAGGGCGCGGCAAGACCCACACCGCGGCGGTCCTCACCGAAGGGCTGATCCGCGCAGGTGTGCCCACCACGGTGCTCGATCCGACGGGCGCCTGGTACGGGCTGCGATCATCCGCAGACGGCAAAGCCCCGGGCCTGCCGGTCGTGATCTTCGGTGGTGAACACGGCGACGCCCCCCTGGCGGCGAACATGGGCGGCCGCATCGCGGAGATCCTCGTGGAGCGACGGTTCCCCGCAGTCTTGGACTTGTCGGTGCTACGCAAGAACGAACGCCGCCACTTCGCCACCGACTTCCTCGAAACTCTGTACCAACGAAATCGCCAGGCCCACCACGTCGTCATCGACGAAGCTGACGAATTCGCCCCGCAGCGAGCCTATTCCGGGGTTGAGCGCCTACTCGGCGCGGCTGAGGACATTGTGCGGCGCGGACGCATCCGCGGACTGGGCGTCACTATGATCAGCCAACGTCCGGCTGCGCTGTCGAAATCAGTGCTGTCCCAGGTGGATTCGCTGATCGTGCTCGGTTTGACCGCACCTCAAGACATCGCCGCTGTCGACGACTGGATCAGCGCCCACTCCGACCCCGAACAGGCGCGGCTCCTGAAAGGATCACTGCCGGCACTTCCTGTCGGCCAGGCCTGGGTCTGGTCACCGGAGTGGCTCGGCGTCACCCAGCGGATACAGGTGCACCGGCGCAGCACCTTCGACTCAAGCTCAACCCCCAAGGCAGGGGCCCGCCGGATCGTGCCCACCGAATGGGCACACGTCGACGTCGCAGAAATCCATGAACGCTTAAGCGGGCCAGAACAGCCCGCCACCGGCTCCTCAGCGGGCCTGAAAGCCCGTGTCCGGGAACTCGAGCAACAGCTCGCCGCAGCACAGAACCGACCACCGCAGACGGTGCGCGTGGAAGTGCCCGTGCTCAGCGACGAGCAGATCTCCCGCCTCAACGACACAGTCGCCCGCCTAAGCGCACTCGGCGGCGAGTTACTCGCCGCAGCAACCGATCTATCGGCAGCTCTCTCACACGCCACCAAACCCACCGCGCCGCGAGCCATTCCACGGGCGAAAACCGCTGCCGCCCCGCTGGCGGCTACTGACACGAGGGCGCAACCCAACCCGCCGACACAGGCGACCGGTTCCTCAGACCTCCCGGCGCCGCTGGGCAAGGCTGAGCGTGAAATCCTTACCGTGCTGGCCCAGCACGGCACCCGGACCACCACCCAAGTCGCACTACTCACCCGCCGCAGCCACAAAAGCGGCGGATTCCGCAACTCGCTGTCCAAACTGCGCACCGCAGGCCTCATCACCGGCCGCGGTGAAGTCACCATCACCGAAAACGGAACAGCCGCCCTCGGCGCCTGGGAACCACTCCCGCAGCAAGGTCCAGAGCTAATCAACTGGTGGGGAACACAACTCGGCAAAGCCGAACGGATGATCCTGGACTACCTCGCCACCCACCCACGCCGTGCAGTCCCCGTCGACGAGATCGCCCACCAGACCGGATACAGCGCCACCTCCGGCGGATTCCGCAACAGCCTCTCCCGGCTACGCACCCTCGGACTCGCCGACGGCCGAGGCGCACTGCGGATCTCCAGCCACCTCACAGGATCAAGCGGCGAAGATTTCGGCTGCGGTGAGCTGCACGTACGGCCCAGCCGGGTTGAGGATCAGTTCGCTGTATGCCCCGTCGCGAAGCATCGCAAGGACCTGTGATGTTGTCATTGCGGCGGCTGCGTCGGCCGGATTGAAGGCGAGGACTTCTGGGCCGCTGGTGAAGGCGAAAAGGCTCCGCGTCCCGTCGGGATGAGTGACCGTGCGCGCGATCGCCTCTCCCGGTCTTGAGTCGTCAGCGCCCAGTAACAGCGGACCATCTTGGTGGAGCAGATGGATGATCGCGCGCCGGTCGGCGCGGCCGGCGGCATTGTCTGCCAGAGCTGCTTTGAGGTCCTCGTTGTTGGGATTGCGCAGGGCAAAGTCGATCTCGGCGGCTGCGAGGGCGCAGGTGGGCCCGGCCGGGTCGATGTAGAGCCAGCCGGCACCCTCGTGGCGGGCGAGTCCGAGGGCGCCGGTGGCCGGCGTGACCATCGACTGCGTGCGGGCCCCGGGCGGGTAAAGCCGGGCGATCTCTTCGTGCCTGGTGAAGGCGAACAGCGCTGGCTGGCCGCCGGGGCCATTCCCTCTGCGGATTTGCAACACAGATCCGTGCTCGAAGGGCCGGTCAGTGAACGCCGTTGAGCCGGTGGTGTCGAATAGTAGCTCTCCATACATGCAGGCTCGCAGCACATTCAGGGCGGTGCGCTGTTCGGGTGTGCGACCGAATTCGCCGACTGCTTGCCGAACGGTGAGGTTGTCGACAAGTCGCTGTTTTTGGGTCATCGTCAGATTCCTTGGTCGTGTGCTGGCCGTCTGCGTTCAGTGTGGCGTTTGGAGCGGGACGCGGCGTCTGGGGCGTTGGGGCGGGAGTGCAACCAGGGAGTTGCGAGTCGGCGGCGCGATCCCACTTCGGGTTGGTCGGCGGCGGTGGATTCCTGCCTGTTCGATCATGCTGCGAGAAAGTCTGCGCGACACACGCGACGTCGGTCATCGTCGGCGTCAGCGGCCGCAGGATGGAGGTGAGATCAACAGCGCCCCAGGGGAGACGAAATGGGACAACGGAAGACGTTCGTCGAGCGGCTCGATGATGCTCGAGACGGTGAGGAGTTCGGCCAGGTGCTCAACGATATGTTCGCGGCGTTCGACCGTCGCGACGCCGGTAGCGAGCAGGCGTCTTCGGGCGACGACAGCTGAGGCCAGGGGCGCGGCGGCGCGCATGTCGAGTATCGGGTTCAGTGACCGCAGCGGCGCCTGGGTCGGCGTGCTGAGGGACCACGCCGGCACGATCATCGCTGAATGCGGTCACGAGCATCCGAACCGGGACAACGCGAGCATGTTCAAGACGGCGGCTGTCCCGCGCGCGGTCGTCAAAGCAGCTCTGCTGCCGTCGTACCGCAAGTGATCCCGACACCATGGCTCGGGCTGCCGAGCTGGCGGCGGTGATCGGCAGCCGGCCTGTGCAGTGCTACCGCGACGTCTATACCGCCCGATGACGCTTGCTCGCGGCCGCGGGCTGGCTGTCCAAATGTTGATCGTCTCCTTTGAACTGCGGCGGCGGCGAGAAAAAGGCTCGACACGTCGTCGCCTCCGAATCGGTGTCTGAACCGCATGTGAGCATCGAAGTGTCATTACACGGAAGGCTTGGCATGAGCAGATCCACAGCGGTCATCACGGCCGAGGAGTACTCCAAGCTCGAGCGGCATGGCTATGCCGGCACGGCAGCACGACTGGAGCCCGAAACCGTTGACGCGTTCACGCGAGGATGGCCGGACTGGGCGGGCGTGCACTGGTATATGCACTGGGTCGTCGGTAAAGGCACGGGACTCAGCCCTGTCAACGTCGGCGGCTGAGCCGGGATCAGGAGGCGTTGTGTGCATCATCCCTAATTGCGTGACGGTGACCGCGGAGGCGACGCTGCCGTGCGCTGAGTGCCAGGAGCTGTTCGGAAACGTCATGCGGCCCAGTTCATTTCCACCGATCAGCCTCGAAGAGGTCGCCGCCGGTGAGGCTGCGGTCCGTGAGATCCTGACCGCCCGCCGCGCGTTCACTGGGGAGGCTGGCTGATGATGATCCCCGGCGACGCGCACACAGCGGTAGGAAGCTGGCGAATCACGGCGCGGCGAGGGTTTTTCGACGAGGCCGGTGACGCATACGCGTTTTGTGTCGACGAGCAGACCGGTCGCCGCGAGGTGTTGCAGGCAGTCGAGTTCGAAGCGGGATGGCGGATCACGCACCTCGACGAGGTGGAACTGCCGCCCGCGGTCAAAGCGGCAGCGCTGTCGCGGCTGGCCGAGGTAGTCGGGGAACCCGTTGTCGCCCTACCGATCACACCACACGGTGTAGCCTCCAGCGGAACCTGTGACCCAAGTGCTCATGAGAGGCGGGCCGCGGGGTGAGCGCCGGCACCGTCATGGAACAACGCGCTGAACGGGTCGCCGCCGCGGTCGCCAACAGGCTCGGCGGCCACAACGGACCGAACAAGCCGCGGGTGTACACGGGCGCGCACGAGGGTAGCGCCGCGCCGTTCATTGTGTCCTGGGAGGAAGGGCCTTTCCAGTGGCCCTACCAGTACGACCTACTGCATGCGCTGAGTGAAGAGATCGACGTCTATCTGGAGCCGGTAAGCCATTTCGTCGTGGCCGTATATCCACGCTGATGCACGCGAATAACTGACATTCAACACGCTGGGGGGGGAATCACGGATGGGGCAAAACAACACGCAGTTCGCACAGTGTGCGCGTGCCGCGGTGGAAGGGCTGTTGAGCGGGGTCGCTGATATCGGTGGGCAGCGGGCGGAGAACTTGCGGTATGCGGGAGCCTATGCGCAGCAGGCGGTTGCGGCCTCGCAGACCGCGGATGAACGCAAGATCTGTCAGGGCCTGG